>NZ_JAMYRN010000012.1:0-184597 GCF_040321435.1 Mesorhizobium sp. M0410 | reverse complement strand
CGAAGGCGCCCCGCATTACGTCGCCTTCCAAGCCGGCATACGAGACCGTCAGAGAAAGAAC
Organism: Mesorhizobium sp. M0410; assembly: GCF_040321435.1. Classification (NCBI taxonomy): domain Bacteria; kingdom Pseudomonadati; phylum Pseudomonadota; class Alphaproteobacteria; order Hyphomicrobiales; family Phyllobacteriaceae; genus Mesorhizobium; species Mesorhizobium sp. M0410. Next base: position 184,536 of record NZ_JAMYRN010000012.1, on the reverse strand, counting down.
GGCGTAGGGCCATGCCTGCCTTAGAATGGGCCAGAGGAACGACTCGCGTATCCAAGGAAATTGCGGAAACAGCGAACCCAGTCCGTAGTAGAGCAGCCAGAGCTGGAGCAGCAGCGGCGTGCCGCGAATAATCGTGCAGAACACCTTGGCCGGCACACTCAAGATCGGCGGGCCGATCACCTGCGCAAGGCCGAGGGGAATGGCCAGCGCGATGCCCAGCACCGACGTTACCACAAGCAGCCAGATGGTCCGCCATATGCCTTGCAAGGCCAGCGGCAGATAGGCCGGCAGCCAATCCCAGCGCATGAGGAAAATCGATGCCACTACGACAACCAGCGCGATCAGGATCAGCGCTATGCGGTGCGGCTGCATCCACAGCGAGGCCCGTGCGGCGGCGTCAATGACCGGAGTTTCGGCGGCCATCAATGCGATCCCGCGATCGAGGGCATGCCGCGTCGTGCCCAGCGCTCAACGCGCCCGATAGCGATGTTGGAGACGAGGGTCAGGACGAGATAGAGCGCGCCCGCCGCCATGAAGAAGGTGAAATAAGCCTTCGTCGCGCCGGCTGCCGTCCGTGTGGTTTGGGTCAGTTCATTAACGCCGACGATCGCGAGAAGCGCGGTGTCCTTGGTGGCGATCAGCCACAGATTTGCCAACCCCGGAATGGCGAAGGGCAGCATCGCCGGCAGCGTTATGCGCCTGAGAAGCAGGCCGGGAGGCATTCCATACGCCCGGGCGGCTTCGATCTGGCCTTGCGGAATGGCGCGGATCGCGCCGCGCAAGACTTCGGTGGAGTAGGCGCCCTGCACGACCCCGAGCACACCTATGCCGGCGACAACCCCGTTGATATCGATCGCGGCATAGCCGAGCGCGGTAAGCAACTGGTTGATGAGGTCGGTACCAGCGAAATAAAGCAGCAGGATCAGGACCAACTCGGGCACGGCGCGGACCACTGTGGTGTAAACTTCCAGCAGGTCACGGACCACCGGCCCGCCATAGAGCTTGCCATAGGCGCCGCCGACGCCGATCACAAGACCGACCCCAAAGGAACCGAAGGCAATTCCGACCGAGTTTGCCAGCCCGTGCAGAAGGTTGAGACCCCTGCCGTTCGGCGGTTCGAAGGACAGCAATTCCAGCGAACTGGCTCCGAACATGGTGGCGAGAACGTCGCTCAGCTTATGTCCCCCTGGACTTCCGGGTTGAGGCGCCAATGATGTATCAAGCCGGACGTGCCATCGCGACGATGGCGGCTAGGCCTGCCCGGCTTGATGCCGCTGCCGTCAGTTGGACTGCGACTCGTCGCCGTAGATGTCGAAGTCGAAGTACTTCTTGGTGATTTCGGCATACTTGCCATTGGCTCGGATAGCCTTGATTGCGGCATTGAGCTTATCCTTGATCTCGGTGTCGCCTTGGCGTACGCCGGCGCCGACGCCAGGCCCGAGCACTTCCAGGTCCGGTGCGACATAACCCTTGAGGTCGCAGCACGCTTTGCCTTGATCCGACTTCAAAAATGCGTCGAGCGCGATCGAATCGGCCTGGGTGGCATCGATCCGGCCGGCGGCGAGATCCTGATTTGCCTCGTCCTGCGTCTGGTATTCCTTGATTTCCGCAGCGTCGGTGAAGTGCTTCTTGGCGTAGGCGGCGTGCACCGTGGAGGCCTGAACGCCGACTATCTTGCCCTTCAGCCCCTCTGGCGTCGCATCGAATTTCTGATCCTTGGCGCCGATCACCGCGGTCGGCGTGTTATAATATTTGTCGGAGAAGTCGATTTCCTTCTTGCGTTCGTCGGTAATGGACATCGAATTCATGATTGCATCGATCTTCTTGGTTTTAAGCGCCGGGATAAGGCCGTCCCATGGGACTGGCGTCAATACGCAATCCAGCTTGGCTTCGCCGCAGATGGCGTTGACGATGTCGACTTCCCAGCCGCCCCACTTGCCGGATGCATCCTGCGAGTAAAACGGCGGATAGGCTTCAGGCGAAAATCCCACCTTGATCTGTTCGGCGCTTGCCGAAAATGCACCCGACAATGCGATCAGCGTGGCCGCGAGCACCGTTTTGAGAAAAGGTTTCATTTCTTTCAGTTCTCCCGTTTTTTTGCTTTGACGTTCCCGTCTGCTTTTCTCGCAAGTCATCCAACATTGCGCAGAAACTGCTTCAGTCTTTCGGATCTGGGTGCGCCGAAGATCTGTTCCGGCGGCCCCTCTTCCTCGACCAGCCCATTATGGAGGTAGACGACATGCGTCGCGACCTCGCGGGCAAACTTCATCTCATGGGTGACCAGCACCATGGTGCGGCCTTCGCGCGCCAGGTCGCCGATCACCTTCAGCACCTCACCGACCAGCTCCGGGTCGAGCGCCGAGGTCGGCTCATCGAACAGCATGACGCGCGGATTGATGGCCAGCGCCCTGGCGATCGCGGCGCGCTGTTGTTGGCCGCCCGACAGATAGGCGGGATAGACGTCGCGTTTTTCGGCAAGGCCGACGCGGGCGAGCAGCTTTTCCGCCTCGCCGATCGCCACATCGCGCCTGACGCCGAGCACATGCACGGGAACCTCGATGACGTTCTCGATCAACGTCATGTGGCTCCACAGATTGAAATTCTGGAAGACCATGCCGAGCTTGGAGCGGATGCGTTCGATCTGCTTGCGGTCGGCGGGCACGGTGTGACCGTGGCTGTCGGCCTTCAACCGGATCTGCTCGCCATTGACGCGGATGATGCCGCTGGTCGGGTTCTCCAGGCAGTTGATGCAGCGCAGCAGCGTGGATTTGCCCGAGCCTGAGCCGCCGATGATGGCGATCACCTCGCCGTCGCGCGCCGACAGCGAAACGCCCTTCAGTACGTGCAGGTTGCCGAAATTCTTGTGCAGGTTCTCGACGTGGATGGCTTCGGCAGCGCCGTTCTGCGCCGGATGCTTCAGGGCGGTGACGGGCGCTGTCATCGTCGCGGCGCCCCGCGGAGCAACCGAGGCAGTCCTTGCTGGAATTTTTTACCCATTACCCGTCACTGGACAGCGTTCCGATTCTCAAGATGGACCGTTCCGCTTGCCTCCGTCAACCGCAGTTTTTGGACCATTGATCACCGCCTGCCGAGTGGCTATTGGCAGGAGGGGCGCGTTTCAGGAGAATTTAGTGGTCAAAGCATACGGGTCGCAGTCGATGGCCGGGACGCTGCAGCGCGTGCTGATGCGCTCCGCCGCCAGCGCCATGCGTCGGGCCGAAGCGCTGGATTGGCACTATGGCCCCGGCTTCGATCCGCAAAAAGCGGCGGCCCAGCATGATGCGCTGGCCAGGCTGATTTCTGTCTCAGGCGCCGAAATCGAATGGCTGAGCGACGCCGATGACGGGCTTGCCGATTCGGTCTTCACCCACGATCCCTCGCTGATGACCGACCACGGCGCGGTTATCCTCGCTATGGGCAAGGCGCTGCGCCGGCCCGAGCCAGGCCTGCACGAGGCAGCCTATGGGCGCATGGGCATCCCCATCCTTGGCCGTATCGAGGCTCCCGGCCAGGTCGAGGGCGGCGACTGCGTGTGGGTGGATGCAAACACGCTGGCCGTCGGCCGCGGCGTGCGCACCAATCAGCTCGGCATCCAGCAGCTCGCCAACCTGCTTTCGCCCAAGGGTATCCAGGTCTACGGCTTCGACCTGCCGCTCTGGCAAGGCGAGGAGGCCTGCCTGCACCTGATGTCGGTGATCAGCCCGCTCGCCGACGATCTGGCGCTGGTCTATGCGCCCCTCCTGCCGGTCGCCTTCCACCAAATGCTGCGCGAACGCGGCATTCGGCTGGTCGAGGGCGACGCCGACGAATTCTTCGCCTCGAATGGGCTCAGCCTCAACGTCCTGCCGACCGCGCCGCGCCAGGTTATCGCCGTTGCCGGTTTTCCGAAGACGGCGGCTGCCATGCAGGCCGCTGGCTGTACGGTCTCGACATTCGAGGCCGATGCGCTGTGCATTGCCTGCGAGGGCGGCCCGACCTGCCTCACACGCCCGGTGCTAAGACAATGACGACCATCGGCGAAGCGCTCATCACCTTGCTCGAAGCGCACGGCGTCGACATAGTCTTCGGCATTCCCGGCGTACACACGGTCGAGCTCTATCGCGGGCTTGCGCGGTCGAAGATCCGTCACGTCACGCCGCGCCACGAGCAGGGCGCCGGCTTCATGGCTGATGGCTATGCGCGCGCCAGCGGCAGGCCCGGCATCGCCTTCGTCATCACCGGGCCGGGGCTGACCAACACCATCACCGCCATGGGCCAGGCGCGCGCCGATTCGGTGCCGATGCTGGTAATCTCGGGCGTCAACGCCACACCGACGCTGGGCAAAGGCCTTGGCCATCTGCATGAACTGCCAGACCAGCGCGGCATGATGGAGAAGGTGGCGCTGTTTTCGCACCGTGTCACCGACGCCGGCGAGCTGCCCGGCGTGCTCGCCCGCGCCTTTGCGCTGTTTTCATCCTCGCGTCCGGGTCCGGTGCATATCGAGATCCCGACCGATGTCATGAGCCTGCCTGGCAACAGCATCGTGCCGTTGCTGCGGAATTCAGCGCCGCCCGAGCCGGATGTGGCGGCGATTGCCGCGGCGGCAAGGCTATGCGCGTCCGCCCGCCGGCCGCTTATCCTGGCCGGCGGCGGCGCCAAAGCGGCCGAAGCACCGTTGCAGCGCCTTGCCGAGAGGTTGGGAGCGCCGGTCGTCCAGACCGCCAATGCGCGCGGCCTGCTCTATCGCCATCCGCTTGGCGTGCCGGCCAGCCCCAGCCTGAAGGCGGTGCGTGCGCTGATGGCCGGCGCCGATCTGGTCATTGCCGCCGGCACCGAATTCGGTCCGACCGACTATGATGGCTATGGCGACGGCGGTTTTGTCCTGCCTGCCAATCTGATCCGCATCGATATCGGCGCCGACCAGCTTGCCCGCCGGCCGGCCCGGATTTCGATCCAGGCCGATTGCGGTGCAGCGCTCGAGGCGCTGGGTGCCGAACTCGGCACGGGCCAGGCGCAATCGGTCGACGGCGCCGCTCGCGCCGCCGCGACGCGGCAAGCGGCCTTTGCCGAGATCGGCCCGGCTATGCAGGCGCAACTGCGCGCCGTCGAGACGATCCGCGATGCGCTGCCTGGCGCGATCATCGTCGGCGATTCGACCCAGCCGGTCTACGCCGCCAACCTCTATTACGATCATGACCGGCCGGGCGGCTGGTTCAACGCGGCCACCGGCTTCGGCGCGCTCGGCTATGGCCCGGCGGCGGCGATCGGCGCCGTCCTTGCCAGGCCTGAGGCGCCGGTCGTTTGCCTCACCGGCGACGGCGGCTTCCAGTTCACCCTGCCGGAACTGGGCGCCGCGCTCGACGCTGCGGCGCCGGTGATCTTCGCCGTCTGGAACAATCGCGGCTACCGCGAGATCGAAACCTCGATGCTCGACGTCGGCGTCGAGCCGGTCGGCGTCTCCCCGGCACCGCCGGATTTCTGCAAATTGGCCGAAGCCTACGGCATTGCCGCCGAGCGGATTTCCGGCGCCGGCGGCTTGGCGGACGCGCTTGGGCGCGCGCGGGCGACTGGACGACCTTACGTCATAGAGATTTCGGTTGAGTGATCGCGCGAAAGGCGCGACCTTCCGGATCGGCGGCGCGCAATGACGGAGCGGTCGAATATGACGGAAACACTGGACGGCAGACATATCGTGGTGACCGGCGGCACCGGTGCCCTTGGCGGCGCGGTCGTAGGGAACCTGCTGGAGCAGGGCGCGATCTGCCATGTGCCCAACGCTCACGCTGCCGCGCCTGCACATTTCCCCTTCCCGGCGCATGACCGCGTCAGGTTGGCGCATAACGTCGACCTCGCCGACCCTGCCAAGGTCGACGCCTTCTATGCCAGCGTTCCGAATTTATGGGCATCGGTGCATCTGGCCGGCGGCTTCACCGCCGCGCCGGTCGAGAAGATCGAGCCCGCCTCCTTCGCCGAGATGATGGACACCAACGCCCGCACCACCTTCCTGTGCTGCCGCGCGGCGATACGCTCGATGCTGGAATCTTCCGTGCCGGGCCGCATCGTCAATGTCACCGCGCGAGCCGGGCTCGATCCGCGGCGCGGCTCCGGCAAGGTGGCCTACGCCGCCGCCAAGGCGGCAGTCGCCGCGATGACCGTGGCGATGGCCGAAGAGCTGAAGGGCAACGGCATTCTGGTCAACGCCGTGGCGCCCTCGACGCTCGACACGCCGGCCAACCGGGCTGACATGCCGAACGCAGATTTCAGCAGATGGGTCAGCCTTGAAGCGGCCGCCGAGGCCATTGCCTATCTCGCCTCGCCGGCCAACATGGCCATCAGCGGCACGCTGGTGCCGCTTTACGGCAGGGCCTGAGCCTGCGGTCCGTCGCAAAGGTCACAAGCAAAAGCCCCGCCTGATCGTTCCGGCGGGGCTCTCTTGTTTCGTTTATAACCCGCGCGAAGCGCGGTGTTGGCTTAGCTGCCCTGCTTCTTCAGCGCGGCGCCAAGGATGTCGCCCAGCGAAGCGCCGGAGTCGGTCGAACCGTATTGGGCGACCGCTTCCTTCTCTTCGGCGATTTCCAGCGCCTTGATGGAGACCTGCAGTTTGCGGGTCTTCTTGTCGAAGGCGATGACGCGGGCGTCGACCTTCTGGCCGACGGTGAAGCGCTCGGGGCGCTGCTCGTCGCGGTCACGGCTGAGGTCGGAGCGCTTGATGAAGGTCTCGATGCCGCTGTCGACCAGCCGCACTTCCAGACCGCCATCCTTCACGCCGATAACCTCGCAGGTGACGACTGCGTTCTTGCGCAGTTCGCCCGACGTCGCGGCTTCGCCGACCGTGTCCTTGGCCAACTGCTTGATGCCGAGCGAGATGCGCTCCTTGTCGATGTCGACGTCGAGCACCTGCGCCTTGACCATGTCGCCGCGATTGTACTCCTCGATCACCTGCTCGCCCGGACGGGTCCAGTCGAGGTCGGAAAGGTGGACCATACCGTCGACGTCGCCTTCGAGGCCGATAAACAGGCCGAACTCCGTCTTGTTCTTGACCTCGCCCTCAACCTGGCTGCCGACCGGGTGGCTGCGCGCGAAGGCCTCCCACGGGTTCTCCAGCGTCTGCTTGAGGCCGAGCGAGATACGGCGCTTGGCCGGATCGACTTCGAGCACCACAACGTCGACTTCCTGCGTTGTCGACAGGATCTTGCCGGGATGCACGTTCTTCTTGGTCCACGACATTTCCGAAACGTGGATGAGGCCTTCGATGCCCGGCTCCAGCTCGACGAATGCGCCGTAGTCGGTGATGTTGGTAACGGTACCCTTGATCTTCTTGCCGATCGGGAACTTGGTGCCGATCTCGGACCACGGATCGCTCTCGAGCTGCTTCATGCCGAGCGAGATGCGGTGGGTTTCCTGGTTGATGCGGATGATCTGCACCTTGACCGTCTGGCCGATGTTGAGGATTTCGGTCGGATGGTTGACGCGGCGCCATGCCATGTCGGTGACGTGCAGCAGGCCGTCGATGCCGCCGAGGTCGACGAACGCACCATAGTCGGTGATGTTCTTGACGACGCCTTCGACCACCTGGCCTTCTTCGAGGTTCTGCACGATTTCCGAACGCTGTTCGGCGCGGCTTTCCTCGAGCACGGTGCGGCGCGACACCACGATGTTGCCGCGGCGGCGATCCATCTTGAGGATCTCGAAGGGCTGCGGGTTGTGCATCAGCGGCGAGACGTCGCGGATCGGGCGGATGTCGACCTGGCTGCGCGGCAGGAAGGCCACGGCGCCGTCGAGGTCGACGGTGAAGCCGCCCTTGACCTGGTTGAAGATGACGCCTTCGACGCGTTCGCCCTTGGTGAACTTCTCTTCGAGACGGACCCAGCTCTCTTCGCGGCGGGCCTTTTCACGCGACAGCATGGCTTCGCCAAGCGCGTTCTCGATACGCTCGACATAGACCTCGACCGTGTCGCCGACCTTGAGCGTCGTATCCTTGCCCTTGACGCCGAATTCCTTCAGCGGCACGCGGCCTTCGACCTTGAGGCCGACGTCGATGATGGCCATGTCCTTCTCAATGGCGGTGATGATGCCCTTGACGACCTGGCCTTCGCCGGAATGGCCGGCGGAAAATGATTCTTCGAGCAGGCTCGCGAAATCATCGCGAGTGGGGTTTGCAACTGACATAGTTTCTCCTGGAATGCCCCGCAATCTGTCGCAGGGCCGGCGCCGTGGGTTAGCGTTGCGTTGGCCTGCCAACGTTCCGGGCAAAAGCCCTGGCCGCCTTTGAGCGGCAATTCCGGCGCATGAAGAATGCTGGCAGGCTGGTTCACGCCCGATATGGGAATTCTTTTTGTCGCCGGCAATCGGCGGCGGCAGGAAAACCCAGGCTCAGGCTTTGTTTCTCTTGGCCAGGACGTCGTCGATGATCGCCCGTGCTGCCAGAAACGCGGCTTCTATAGCCATTTCCGACGTGTCGAGCAAGTGCGCGTCGACGGCCGGCTTCAAGGGCGAGTCCACGCGGCCCATGTCGCGCTCGTCGCGGCGCACGATATCGGCAAGGATTTCGTCAAAATTGGCAGTGCCGCCGATGCTCTCGATTTCATCCAGCCGCCGCTTTGCCCGCACCTCGGCACTGGCCGTGACATAGAGTTTTACGTCGGCATCGGGACAGACGACGGTGCCGATGTCGCGGCCGTCGAGCACCGCGCCAGGCGGTGTTCTTGCGAAGTCACGCTGTTTCTCTACCAGGATGCGCCGCACCGACGGGATCACTGCCACTTTCGAAGCCGCCTCGCCAACGGCGTGTGCCGAAAGCACTGCGCGGTCGAGCTTTGCCGGATCGACCTGCCGGGCCGCGGTTTCAGCGGCCGAAACATTGTCGAGCGGCAGGCCGAGCCGGAGCAGCGCATGCGCCACCGCGCGATAGGTAAGGCCGGTGTCGAGCAGGTTCAGCCGATAGTGATCGGCCAGCCTGCGGGCGAGCGTGCCCTTGCCGGCGCCGGCGGGGCCGTCGATGGCGATGGTAAAAGGGATGCTCATTGGCAGTGGACCAGCCCTCGCGCCTTCGTCATCCCAGGGCGGAGCAGGAGCGAAGCTCCGTCGCGGAGACCCTGGGATCCATGCCGTGACATGTACCGAGGGATGCGGCGGGCCAGAATTCTGAACCGTTGCGATGCTCTGACGTCACGGCATGGATCCTGGGGTCTTCGCCGCGTCGCTTCGCTCCTTGCTTCGCCCCAGGATGACGAAGGGAAGGATGTTGGCGCCCAATCTCCAAGGTTTACGATTGCCATCAACTGTCACTCGATCTCCGCCCCCAGCCCCTTCATCAGCCCCATGAATTCCGGAAAGCTCGTAGCAATCATCGCCTGGTCGTCGATGGTCACAGGTTTTTCCGTCGCCAACCCCATCACCAGAAAACTCATGGCGATGCGGTGGTCGAGGTGGGTCTGGACGATGGTGCCTTGTCCATTTGGGTGCTGGCCCAATCCCTTGCCGCCCGGCTTTCCACGCACGACAAGCGAGGCCTCGCCCTCGGTGCAGTCGACGCCGTTGAGCGTTAGCCCGTTGGCGACCGCCGACAGCCGGTCGGATTCCTTCACCCGAAGCTCTTCCAGCCCGAGCATCAGCGTTTCGCCCTCGGCGAAGCTGGCCGCCACGGCAAGCACCGGATACTCGTCGATCATGGTCGGCGCCCGTTCGGGCGGCACGGTGACGCCCTTCAACTCGGAATAGCGCACGCGCAGGTCGGCGACATCCTCGCCGCCTTCGTTGCGCGGGTCGATTATGTCGATGCGCGCGCCCATTTCCTGCAGCGTCAACAGAAGTCCGGTGCGGGTCGGGTTCATCAGCACGTTTTCGATTGTAATGTCCGAACCCGGCACGATCAGCGCCGCCACCAGTGGAAAGCCCGCCGAGGAGGGGTCGCCTGGCACCGCGATGGTCTGCCCGGTGAGCTTGCCCTGGCCTTCGATGAAAATGTGGCGCACGCCGCGCTCGTCGGTCTCGACCGACAGATTGGCGCCGAATCCCTTGAGCATCTTTTCTGTGTGATCGCGCGTCATCACCGGCTCGATGACGGTGGTGATGCCCGGCGTGTTCAGCCCAGCCAGCAGCACCGCCGACTTGACTTGTGCCGATGCCATCGGCACGCGGTAGGTGATCGGCGCGGCGTGCTTAGGCCCGTGCAGCGTGATCGGCATGCGGTCGCCAGGCGTCGCCTTCAGCACCTGCACGCCCATCTGGCGCAGCGGCTCGAGCACGCGGCCCATCGGCCGGCCGGACAGCGAGGCGTCGCCGATGAAGGTGGTCTCCATGTCATAGGTGCCGACCAGGCCCATAGTGAGGCGGGAGCCCGTGCCGGCATTGCCGAAATCGAGTGGGCCTTCCGGCTGCAGCAGCGCGCCATTGCCGGTGCCGCGGATCACCCACTCAGTGCCATGCTTCTCGATATGAGCGCCCATCGCCTTCATGGCGGCGCCCGTACGCATTACGTCCTCGCCTTCCAGCAGCCCGGTGATGCGGGTTTCGCCAGAGGCCAGGCCACCGAACATGAACGAGCGGTGCGAGATCGACTTGTCGCCCGGCACCCGTGCCGCACCTGAAAGGCCAGATGATTTGCGGGCGGTGGCCTGTTTCGGGGCAGCAGCGTGCGACATGGTTCTTTCCTGGAAACGCCGGCGCCCGGCTATTTTCTTCTGGTTTGCGCGGTCTCCTATCATGGCGGACCGAAATGGTCATCCCCTTGGTACGAAGGCCTTCGAATTCACGCTTTTTGGGACGCCGGCTTTTCGCTTTGACAGCGCCGTAAACTCTGGTTAAGGGGACCAAACTTTCATCGACGAGGCTTGCTGTGGCAAAACCCGAACTTGGCACCAAACGCATCGACCCGGAGACGGGTCGAAAATTCTATGACTTGAACAAGGACCCGATCGTCTCGCCTTATACGGGCAAGAGCTATCCGCGATCCTATTTCGAAGAAGGCAAGATCGCCGCCCTCGAGGAAGAAGAGGAAGTTGCCGAAAAGGAAGTGGACGCCGAGGAGGAAGAGGGCGTCGAGGTCGTCTCGCTCGAAGAGGCGGACGAGGACGCGAAGGCCGACGAGCTTCCCGATCTCGCCGATGACGAGGACGACGTCGACCTTGGCGATGATGAGGATGACACATTCCTCGCCGACGAAGAGGAAGAAGACGACGACGTTGCCGACATGATCGGCGTCGGCGACGACGACGACGAAGTCTGAGCGAACCGCATTCGCCGGCTTTCGCCGCGCCGCCTAGAAAAAGCGGTCGTTGAAGGCTTGATATTGACTGAAGGCGGGGTTAGAAGCCGCCTGCACTAATGGCGCGGCCTAGAACCCGCGCCGGATCTCTTCGCCGGAAACGGCGCCGGCGAACTGCCGGAGTGGGGCCATAGCTCAGTTGGGAGAGCGCTTGAATGGCATTCAAGAGGTCGTCGGTTCGATTCCGATTGGCTCCACCAGTTCTCTCCGCGAAAATCAGCAGAACGGCCGCCGGTCCCGGGCTGGCCGCCATCTGTCGCCGACCTAGCTGAGACAAAATGTATGGCTAGCCGACCTCGGCTCGCCGTCCATCTAAAATGGTGAGCCCGTGCCCGGTCTGGACCAGGCAGCGGGCTGAAACGACCGCTGAGCAAAACTCCGTTACTTGTTGCAGTTCTGCATATCCGACGTCATGGCGCCGCTTGGGGTGTTGTTGTCGGTGTCGTTGCCTGCCGTATCCTTGCAGCGGTCCCCCATACCGTTTGTCTGCGGCGTGGTGGCGTTCGTTGCATTCGGATCGATCTGGTTCGGCGTAGTGGTACTGGTCCCGTTGTTGCCGCTGTTGCCGGCGGTGCCCGTGTCGACGCCGGTATTGCCGTTCATACCAGTTCCGCCAGTTCCCGAACCGGTTGATTGTGCCATGGCAGATGTGGCCAGGCCGATAGCAAGTAGGGATGCAGAGAGAATTTTCATCATCTTAGTGTCTCCATCGAGTTGCATCGCTGGATCGCGATCTAACCCAACGAGAGTTTTTCCAGGATGTTCCGTTCGACAGAAATAGTGATCGATACAGTCATTATGAGAGCTTTGTTGTTCGTCGTTTCGCGAATGGCACCACGACAGCGGTAAAAGGCGAGCCGCAAGCCGGTGTGTTGCCGGACGCCAGCACCAGCGGCTCGTCGGGCAGGCCATGGACGATCAGCTCCGGGGTCGAGAGCGGGGATGCAGCATGCCGAGGTAGATCTCGCTGGCGGCGAGTGCTCTTTCCAGCAATGGCGAATTCATCCCGATGAGATCCAACTCGACCTCCGGATAACGGCTGCGAAACATCCGCACCGCCTCCTTATCGAATCGAAACGGCCCGTTTCATTCCAATCCTCTGCGATCCCCTGATCGTGAGCAGCATCCAGCCTGTGCGCAACACGGAGCGTCGGCCATGGCGCGCTCGACGGGCTGTGATGCGGTTGATAAGCCCTCTCCTTAAGGAGAGTCGAAGACATGACGGTTGCGATCGAGATGGGCCACACGAGCGCAGGCGCCCCGGCGGCGCTGGATCTTGAAGAACTGCTGGCGACGCGCCTTTTGGTGCAGGGCAATTCGGGCTCCGGCAAGTCCCACCTGCTGCGCCGGCTCTTGGAGCAGAGTGCGCCCTGGGTGCAGCAGACGATCATCGATCCCGAAGGCGACTTCGTGACACTGGGCGACCGTTTTGGCCATCTGGTGATCGACGCCGAGGAGCATACCGAGCGCGGCCTGCAGAGCGCCGGCGAGCGGGCGCGCATCCACCGCGTCTCCACGGTGCTTAATCTCGAGGGGCTCGACGCCGAGAACCAGATGCGGCGCGCCGCCGCCTTCCTCGGCGGACTTTTCGAGGTCGCCCGCGACCACTGGTATCCGATGCTGGTGGTGGTGGACGAGGCGCAGCTGTTCGCGCCGGCGGTTGCCGGCGAGGTTTCGGACGAGGCGCGCAAGCTCTCTCTCGGCGCCATGACCAATCTGATGTGCCGTGGCCGCAAACGCGGGCTGGCCGGGATCATCGCCACCCAGCGGCTGGCCAAGCTTGCCAAGAACGTCGCCGCCGAGGCTTCCAATTTTCTCATGGGCCGGACCTTTCTCGATATCGACATGGCGCGCGCCGCCGACCTGCTCGGCATGGAGCGGCGCCAGGCGGAAGCCTTTCGCGACCTCGAGCGCGGGCAGTTCATGGCGCTCGGCCCGGCGCTGTCGCGCCGCCCGCTCGGCTTGCGCATCGGCCCGACCGATACAAGTCCGCGCAACGCGACGCCGCGCCTGATGCCGCTGCCGGAATCGGGACTGGAGGACGCGCGCGCGATCATCCTGGCGGCCCCGCCGCCCGAAACCGTCCGGCCGCAGCGCCGGTCGTCGCCGGACCTGCTCGATCAGCTGATGGCGGCAAAATCGGCGGCGCTGGAAATCCGCCCCGAAGCGGTGGAGCCGCCGATCAGCGCCGAGGACTTGGCGGAGCGGCGCGAGCGTGTCGACCGGGTGCTGCGCGCTGTGCTGGCGCAACCCGACGCGGGCTTCCGTGTCATCGGCGTGCTCTATCAGGAGTTCGTGGTCCGCTGCCGCATAGAGGGCCTCGCCTCGGTCGTGCCGGACCTGCCCGCGTTCCGCCGCATGCTGACGCGCGCCCGCGCCGGCCTGGGCTCCGACATGGCCGACGATGACGCCTGGCAAGATGTCTCGGCGCGCGCCTCGCTGCTGCCCGAGGATATGCAGGGCGTGTTCATGATGATCGCCCGCGCGGCCAAGGAGGGGTGGCCCTGCCCGAGCGACGCGGCGATCGCCCGCGCCTATGGCTCGCACTCGCTGCGCCGCGCCCGGCGCCTGCTGACCTATATCGAGGAGCAGGGGCTGATCGTCTGCCAGCTGGATGGGGTTGGCCGGCGGACGGTGACGCTGGTCGAACTGGCCTGGGCGACGGCGCCGGGCGATCCGAATGCCGAGGAGGCGGAGCAGGGGAGGGTGGTGGGATGATGGGGAGGGCGATTTGGGCGAAAGCTGGCGTCGCTCAACAGCAGCAAAGCCAAAAGCGGTCATCGCCGAAGCATTACTCAGACGTCGCGTTTGGGCGGAAAGTGGACCGGCGGCTTCTTGGTGCGAGATGTGAGTGAGCCGGCGGTCTGCACGGCAAAGGATTTGTCCTGATCTGGACCCAACGCAGTCAATTAGTGCTGCCAATATCTGGCGGTGGATTTTTTCTTTGCTCACGATGAGCGACGAATGTTCGGTAGGGCAGAGGAGGTGGGGAGGTAACGCAACGTCCCGTTAGCACGGCCGCCCGCTAGACTAACTCGCTGCCATCAGGACGGTACTCTCCGGCGACCACCGCAGCACCACTTCCTGGCCCTCCGCCAGCTTGTCAGCACCGGTGTTCTGCACGATGACTTTCAGTATCTGTCCGCCACGTTCGACGAAGTAGGTGCTGCTATTGCCGGCAAAGATGCGTTTCGACACTTCCCCCCGCAGCACGTTCGCATTGGCCGTATCCGGAGCCGCAGCATCGGTGAAGATGCGGATCCGTTCGGGCCGTACGGCGCAACTGGCCTTTGCACCAGGGGCAAGGTTGGCGCCAGATCCAGCGAAAATCGCCGTGCCGTCCGGCAGCCGGATGCCGTTGCCTGTGCTCTCGCCACGAAAAATGTTGGCATCGCCGAGGAAGGTGGCGGCGAACTCGCTCTTCGGCCGATTGTAGATCTCCTCGGGCGGGCCTTCCTGCACCAGCTTGCCGTCTCGCAGAATGCCGACGCGGTCGCTCATCGTCAGCGCTTCTTCCTGGTCGTGGGTGACGAAGATTGTGGTAATGCCGATCTCGCGTTGGATGCGCTTGAGCTCGAGCTGCATTCCGACGCGCAGCGCTTTGTCGAGAGCGCCGAGCGGCTCGTCGAGCAGAAGTACACGCGGCTTGGTGATGATGGCGCGAGCGAGCGCCACCCGTTGGCGCTGGCCGCCGGAGAGCTGGTGTGGCCGGCGACCACCGAGCTTGCCGAGTTGCACGAGGTCGAGCGCCCCCTGCACCTCGGCAGCAATCACTGCCTTGAGCTCGCCGCGCACGGACAAGCCGAAGGCGACATTGTCGGCGACGCTCATATTGGGAAACAGCGCGTAGTTCTGGAACACCATGCCGATGCGCCGTTTTTCGACCGGCACCCGCTCGACGCTCTCGCCTCCGATCGCAATGCGGCCAGAGTCGGGAAAGTCGAAGCCGGCGATCTGGCGCAGCAGCGTGGTCTTGCCGCTGCCGGAGGGACCGAGCAGGGCGTAGAAGCCGCCGTCGGCAAAATCGATGGAGACATCGTCCAGCGCCTTGTGCGCGCCAAAACTGCGCGACACATTCGATACCTGCACGCCCGCCATTATTTCTCTCCGCCGAATTTGAAGAAACGCGCCGTGAGCAGCATCAATGCCATCGACACGACAATGATGATCGTCGAGACCGCATTGATCTCAGGTGTGAATCCCTTACGGATCGCGGCGTAGATTTCGACCGGCAGCGTCGTTTGGCCGGGCGTCGACAGAAAGTAGGATACGACGAACTGGTCGAAGGACACGGCGAAAGCGAACAGCCCTCCGGCAATGACACCCGGCATGATCCAGGGCAGCGTGACGCGGTTCGTCACCTGCCATTGATTGGCGCCGAGCGAGCGCGCCGCCTCTTCCAACTCGGGCGCGAAGGTCTGCAGCCGGGCCGATACGACGACGATGACATAGGGCAGTGCAAGCGCGACGTGGCCGAGCAGGATGGCGAACAGACCGCGCCCGATGCCGACGCCGAAGAAGAAGATCAGCATCGCCGTGCCGGTAATCAGCCACGGAATGGCGATTGGCGGAAACAGCAGCGCCTGCAGGAATTTTTTGCCGCGAAATTCATAGCGGTAGAGCGCCAGTGACGCCGCGGAGCCAAGCACCACGCAAATGATGGTGGTGATGACCGCGATCTCGAGGCTGTTCCAGGTGGCTGAGATGAGCTGGTCGTTCTGCCACAGCGAGGCATACCATTCCGTCGTCCATTCGAACGGCAGCTGATAGAAGGGCGAAACGTTGAAAGACATCAGCGCCATGATGATGATGGGCACATAGAGGAAGGCGAGCAATAGCCAGATGTAGAGGCGGCCGAGCCATTCGAGGACCCGTGTCGTCGCCATCACATAGCCCTCCTCAGCACCGGCGAGGCAACCGCCAGGATGACCAGCACGACGGCCAGCAGGATAAAGGAGAGCGCAGCACCCAGCGGCCAATTGAACACGGCGACGAACTGGTCCTCGATGACAGTGCCGTAAAAGGTGCCGGTACGGCCGCCAAGTATGCGCGGCTCCATGAACGAGCCAACGACCGGGACGAAGATGAGGGCCGCGCCAGCCACCAGCCCCGGCATCGACAGCGGAATGATGACCCGCTTCAGCATCTGCAGCCGCGATGCGCCGAGCGAGCGCCCGGCCTCGATCAGCGAGTCGTCGATGGCCTGTAGGGTCAGGTAGCAGGTCAGCACCATGTAAGGAACGTAGGAGTGCACTAGCCCGATGATGACAGCCGGATAGGAATACATCAGGTCGATATTGATCTTGAACGGCAGCACGGCGTTGAGCGCGGTATCGAGAATGCCCCCTTCGCGCAGCACCATCGCCCAGGAGAAGATGCGCACAAGCCCATTTGACCAGAACGGCAGGATGACGAGCAGGAAAATCGCTTCGCGGCTACGGCCTTTCAGCACCTTGCCTAGCACATAAGCGGCGGGATAACCGACGATGATGCACCACAGCGTCACTTCGAGGCCGAGGCGCAGCGAGGCGAGCAGAAGCGTCAGATAGAGGCTCTGCGAGAAGAAGGCGGTATAGTTTTCGAGCGTGAACGCCCACGGCTTGCCCGACAACGGCAGCTCGGTCATGAGAGAGAAGAAGACCATGGCTGAGAGCGGCAAGAAGATCGCAACCGACAGCCAGAGATAGGCAGGCACCAGTAGCGGCAAGGCCGATCTCAGCCCGCTGCGCGACGCGGCTGCAACCTGTGCTGCCATGACATCCTCCCAGGGAAGGATCAGCCGACATATATGATCGGCTGATCCCGCTTTCTGCTGTTACTTCACGTTGACCTTGAGCTGCTGCCAGAGCGACAGATAGGCTTCGCGCTGGGCGTTTGTGATCGGCGCCTGGAACTGAATGCGCTTGGCAACTGCCGGGTCACCCATCACCTTGCGGTTGAACGCATCCTCGGGAAGTGCTTCCACGGCCTTGGTATTGGCAGATACCGGGGCTCCGACCTTGGTGACCCATTCGACATAGAACTTCGGGTCGACCATGTAGTTGATGAAGGCCTCGGCGCCGGCGACATTCTTGGAACCGACGGGAATGGAGAAGGCGTCGAGCCAGGCGACAGCGCCCTCCCGCGGGATCACGAGCGAGACTGGCAGCTTGAAATGGGTCTTGGCGCGGTCGGCCGAGCCGCTCCAATAGGTGCCGATATCGATCTGGTTAGAGGCAACCATCTGGTTCCAGTCGTTCTCCGAGCTCCAGAACGTCTTGATCTGCGGCATGAGCGAGGTGAGTTTCGCCTTGACCGCCTCCATGTCCTTGACATCGTTGATGTTCTGGCCGGTGGCAATGGCGCCGAACTGCACCGCCTCGACGGCATCGTCACGGATGGTGACGCGGCCCTTGTGGGCGGGATCCCACATTTCGGCGATGCTCGTTGGCGGCTTGTCGAAGGACTTGTCGTTGATGGCGAGCGCCGTCAGTCCCCAGACCCACGGTACCCCATAGACCTTGCCGTTATGGACAAGCATCGGCGAACTCGCCTTGTCTTTGCTGATGTCGGCATAGTTCGGCAGCTTGGATGTGTCGATCGGCTGGATCAGCTTTTCCGCCATTGCCTGGTCGTTGAAGGCGGCGTTGATCATAACGACGTCGTAGAGGCCGGGATTGGTCCTGAGCTTGGTCAGCATTTCCTGTTCGGAATTGAAGAAGTCGTTGACGACCTTGTTGCCGGTCGCCTTCTCGAAGGCCTCGATGGCCCACGGCTCGTCGGCGCCGTAGCCCTTCCAGTTGAGTACGTGCACCTCGTCGGCCTTGGCGGCAAATGCGAGTGCGGAGGTGAAGACGGCGGCCGCCGTCACTAGGGCAGTAAAGTCGGGCATGCGCATGTTCGTTCCTCTCTGTGTTTGCCCGATTCCCGGGCTTTGTCAGGCTGTCGGGCGTTTGACCTCTTGCTTCCGGCCATGGAGGCCCATCTGGGGACCGCCGGCATGGCTTAGGAATGTCTGGATCTCGTAGTCGGTCGGCGCTGATGAACCACCGTGGCGGGTGACCGAAATGGCCGCCGCCGCATTGGCGTAGCGCGCTGCCTCAAAAGGCTGTACGCCGCGCGCCAGCGCGCTGACGAAAGCGCCGATATGGGCGTCGCCTGCGCCATTGGTGTCGAGGGCGTCGACCTCGAAGCCGGGGATGGTCTGGACGGAACCGTCTGCCAGCCGCACATGACAGCCCTTGGCGGCGCTCCGGATGACGACGCCGTCGGCCTTCGGGCAATGGCCGGCAAGAAGCCGCGCTGCGAGTGCCTTTACATCGCCTTGACCGGCGATCTCGGCCGCTTCCCCCATGTTGCAGCTCAACCATGTGGTGCGAGCAAGCACCCGCGCCAAGGTCGAGCCCGGAATGTCCGCTATGACCGGTGTCGGATCGAAGACGAAAGGTATCCCAGCCGGCAGGGCCTCGATCCAGTCGGCGAGCGCATCGCGGCTGCCCGGATAGCTCAACGTATAACCTGACGTGAACACCCAGTCGTCTGCAGCGACCACCACGGGCGCCAGCATGTCGAGGCTGAGTACGCTTTCAGCGCCCGGCCAAGACACGAAGGTGCGTTCGGCATCGCTCGAGATCAAGGCGACGCAATGGCCGCTGTCCATCATGGGCGATGGCGGGGTCATAGTACTGATACCCTCGGCGTTGAAGGCGCTGCGCAGGAAGTCGCCATTGGGTCCGCTGCCGAGTTGGCCGCCGAACACCACCTTCATGCCGGTGCGGCTGGCCGCGACCATCATGTTGAAGCCGCCGCCGGCGACTCGTGCATAGCTCGACGCAGTCTTCTCCGTGCCCGGGGCCGGCAAGGCATCGATGCGGTAAACATAGTCGACCACCGCGCTGCCGACATGGACGAGACGCCCTCTCATGCCGCCGCATCCTTGCCGCCACTGCCCTTGTCCACACGGCCCTTGGACATCCGCGCCACAACAAGGTCGGCGGCGAGCGCGCTAACCCCCGTCATGTCGATGCCCTTGAGGTTTGCAATGCGGTTCTGAGGCAATCGGGAAAAGCCGGTGCAGGCACCGGCCATGCCGGCCGCGATGGCGCCGATCGTATCGGTGTCGCCACCGAGATTGGCACTGATGACTGCCGCCTGCCAAGGGTCACCACCGGCGACTTCCAGCACTGCGAATGCAGCCGGAACTGACTCCTGGCTGGCGACGCCGGTGCCGACCAGATCGATGATCAGCCGGATCGCGTCCTTCGTCGCCTTGCCGCGCACAAGCTCCTGCGCCCAAGTAATGCGCGCAGCAATGTCACCGCCGGTCGCCCAATGGCCGAGCGTCGCCCCTCGTCTCGCTGCCGTGATGGCGTTGTCGGAAGCGGCACGCCAGTCACCGCCAGCGACGCCGCGGCTGATGGCGGCAGCGACCGCTGCGGCCGAAGCGATTGCGATCGACGTGTTGTGCGTCGCCATGCAGGTTTCGGCCACTTTGGCGACCAGCGCGTCAAGCGGCTCCAGCGGCATCATGATACCTACTGGCGCGATGCGCATGGCCGCACCATTTGTGTCGCCACTGCGCCCGGCTTCCTCGGCTGGTATACCATTGTTGATGGCGTCGATGGCGCGTTTGGTTGATGGTCCCAGCAGATCGTAGCTGCCGCGCGCCTTGACATCGCGTTCCCAGTCGAGCAGCGCGTTGACCCACCGCGCATGGTCGAACCGGTTACCGGATTCGACCAAGATACGGCCAAGCAGAAGCGCCTGTTCGGTGTCGTCGGTGATCGTTCCGGCCGGGAGCCCCTTCGACGTCGGATGGTCGGCGAAAGGAGTAATGAAGCCTTCGACATGGCCGTAGAGTTCGGCAATCCGCGCCGGCGACAAAAGCTGCGTCGGCATGCCCAGCGCATCTCCCAGTGCCCCGCCGACAAGCGCTCCCATAGCCCGATCGGTCGTGTCCCGGGTGTCGTCGGGCATCTCTCAGAACCTCATATGCAGCGCAAAATGCGCCGGGTTGAGCAGGCTGGTCACATATTCGATCGGCCGGTCATCGGCCGCACGCGTCAACCGGCGACCGCGCAGGAACGGCGTGCCTTGCGGGCAGCCGAGGATTGCGGCATCGTCGGCGTTGAGCATTTCGATGCCCACCCATTCGTCGCCATGGTCGGGAATGAGGCCGGCGCCGCGCAGCGTCTGGTGCAGCGAGCCTTCGCGCAGGCCGCGCAACGGCACGTCCTCCAGTTCGGGCGACAATGGCAGTCGGCTGCGCTCGATGGAAATAGCGTGGCCGTCGCTGGCATTGGTGCGCACCCGGTCGACAGCGATGAAAAACGGGTTTTCTATACCAAGTAGCGCGGCAAGATCAGGATCCTCGATCACCTCAAGGCGCAGGGTGCGCGTCTCGGCATTGGCGCCGGCGTTGGCGAGCGCCCGCGACCAACCGATTGAGTCATCGACGGGGTTGCCATCGAAGGTGACGAAAGAGCCGATGCCGACCTTGGTGGTGATCAGTCCGCGGCTTGACAGTTCCTCGAGGCCCTTGCGAACGGTGTTACGGCTGACGGAGAAACGCTGGACGAGCTCGTTCTCGCTTTGCAACCGGTCGCCGAAGCCCAGAACACCGGAGCGGATTTCATGTTCGAGAACCGTGGCAATCTGTTCTGGCTTGCCCGTGCCGGGAGACAGTTGAACCGAACGCCGCTTCATTTGGATACCTGTTCAGTGAACCTGTATGATCATGTTCATTATCCTCACGCGGTGGTCTTGTCAACGACGACTGATATCTGGCCTGCAGCCGTGAAGGACGCTTTCAAATCCCATGACTATCTGACCGCACAGCGTTTCGGGTGAGGATCAGCGCCCCGATGATGGTGGAGCCGCCGCGGCCGCCGGAGATCGAGGTTCCGCCGCCGACGGCCGCGGGCACCGAAGGCAGCACCAGCGGTTCGGCGAGCGACAGCGACGGCGCCTTGATCAGGCCGATATAGAGCAGTGCGAGCCCGCTCGAGATGATGTAGGGCACGGTGATCGCCTGCCAGGCGCAGACGCCGGACAGGCGTGTTGCCCGTTCGTTGTCGCCGACCGCCGCCCGCGTCGCGCCGGCCGTCGCGTCCAGTGCATCAGGCGGCGCGTCGGCTTTGTTTCCGTGAATCTCGCTATACCGCATTGCACAATCGCCTCGCCTGCGCAAAATGCGGCATGATCCGCAAATCCCTCACTGTCCTGGTGATCGATGAAAACCACATCCGCGCTTCCATAATCGAAGCGGGATTGCGGGAGGCCGGGCATCAGCAGGTCACGGTCATCCACGACGTCGCCGGCATAGCGCGGCGGATCGCCGAGATCGAACCCGACGTCATCGTCATCGATCTCGAAAATCCCAACCGCGACATGCTCGAAAACATGTTCCAGCTTTCGCGCGTGGTGAAGCGGCCGATCGCCATGTTCGTCGACCGCTCGGACCAGGCGTCGATCGAGGCAGCGGTGGAAGCCGGGGTGTCGGCCTATGTCGTCGACGGCCTGCGCCAGGAGCGGGTCAAGCCGATCCTCGACATGGCGATCAGCCGCTTCAACGCCTTCTCGCGCATGGCGCGCGAACTGGAAGAGGCCCGCAGCGAGTTGGAGAGCCGCAAGGTGATCGATCGCGCCAAGGGCATCCTGATGAAGTCGCGCGGCCTGTCGGAGGACGCGGCCTACACGCTGCTGCGCAAGACAGCCATGAACCAGAACCGCAAGATCGCCGAAATCGCGCAGAGCCTGGTGACGGCGGCAGGGCTTCTGGATCCCGAGGAGAGTTGAGAATGGCGGCCGAGCACCGGATCAATGTTGGCTTCATGCCGCTCTTCGACAGCGCCATCCTTGTCGCGGCGAAGGAAATCGGCTTCGCCCTACGTGAAGGCATCGACCTGACGCTCAACCGGGAAACGTCCTGGGCCAACATCCGCGACCGCATCGCCATCGGCCATTTCGACCTGGCGCATATGCTGGGGCCGATGCCGATCGCCTGCAATCTGGGGCTGACGCCGCTCGCCTCCGACACCGTCGTGCCGTTCTCGCTCGGCCTCGGCGGCAATTGCGTGACGGTTTCGAACGCGGTCTGGGCCGGCATGGCCGCGCACGGCGCCCGGCCCGATCTCGATCCGGCGCGGGCCGGTAAGGCGTTGCGAGCGCTGATCCGTGATCGGGCGAATGGCGGCGGCGATCCGCTGCGCTTCGCCGTCGTCCATCCGCACTCCGGGCACAATTACGAACTGCGCTACTGGCTCGCCGCCTGCGGCATCGACCCGTCGCGTGAAATCGAAATCGTCATCGTGCCGCCGCCATTCATGGCCGACGCGCTCGCCGCCGGCAGGATCGACGGCTACTGCGTCGGCGAACCCTGGAACAGCGCCGCGGTCGTCGCCGGCACCGGCCATATCGCCACGGTCAAGGCGGCCATCTGGAAGACCAGCCCGGAGAAAGTCGTCGGCGTGCGCAAGGCATGGGCCGAAAGAGAGCCGGACGCGCTTTCGGCTCTGCTGCGCGCGCTGCATCATGCGGCGCGCTGGTGCCAGGACCCGGCAAACCGTGGCGAACTCGCGGCCCTGATGGCGCAGCCGGCCTTTCTCGGCCTGGCGCCGGCGCTGCAGATGCCGATCCTCAGCGGGCATCTGGCGCTCGGCGGCGGTGCCGAACTGAGCGTCGGCGACTTCTTTCTGCCCTTCAACAAGGCGGCGAACTTCCCGTGGAAGAGCCATGCGCTGTGGTTCTACACGCAGATGGTGCGCTGGGGGCATGTCGCGCACACGCCGGAAAACCTCGCTATTGCCCGCGACTGCTACCGCCCCGATCTCTACCGCTCGGCGTTGAAGCCGCTTGGCGTGGCGCTTCCCGGTGCCAATGCCAAGGTCGAGGGCGCGCTGAAGGCCGCGACTCCGGTCGGTTCGGCGGGGGCAAGCCTGGTGCTCGGTCCCGATGGTTTCTTCGACGGTCAGATCTTCGATCCCGACGAGATCGACGCCTACATTGCCGGCCAGAAATTGGCGCGCGCCGAAGTCTGATCATTTCGGCGCCATTCTTGTGCATTGCACAAAAAATGTGCGTGCAACTGCGCTAATGAACAATCTTTGGCTTGCTCGCCCGGCGGGCCGGGGCGCCGACGATTTTGGCATGCCGTTGATCTCATTGATGTTTATCATCCATTCCGAAACTGGCACGGTTCCTGCGTTGCAATAGGCAGACTCTTCTCGGGGTCACGGAATAGGCGTCCAATGGCGGGCGCTACAGGCAAAGCTGCCGCTCAGGTCAACACGCGATCCCGGATGGACGGACGCGCGAGGCCTGGCCGGCGGCTTTTTTGTTTTGGTCGAACACGCAATCGACGGCGCCGATCCCAAGCCGCGCCCAACCGGAGATGACGATGACGAAAAGCACCAATAGCCATTCCGCCCAAACGGCGATCAGCCGCCGCGATTTCCTGAGGATCAGCGCGGCCACCGCGGCAACGCTGGCCGCGGCGCGTGCGCTGCTGCCCTCCGGCGCCTATGCAGCTACCGCCGTACCGGAAGTCACGGGCGCCAAGCTCGGCTTCATCGCATTGACTGATGCAGCACCGTTGATGATCGCCAAGGAGAAAGGCCTGTTCGAGAAATTCGGCATGCCCGATGTCGAGGTGCTCAAGCAGGCTTCCTGGGGGGCGACGCGCGATAATCTGGTGCTCGGCGGCGAAGCCAACGGCATTGACGGGGCCCATATCCTGACGCCGATGCCTTATCTGATGCACACCGGCAAGGTGACGCAAAACAAGCAGCCGCTGCCGATGGCGATCGTGGCGCGCCTCAACTACGACTGCCAGGGCATTTCCGTTGCCCTGGAATATGCCGCCACCGGCGTCGCCCTCGACGCCTCCAGGCTGAAGGATGCCTTCGCCGCCAAGCAGGCCGCAGGCAAGGAGGTCAAGGCCGCCATGACCTTCCCGGGCGGCACGCACGACCTCTGGCTGCGCTACTGGCTGGCCGCCGGCGGCATCGATCCCGACAAGGACGTCTCGACCATCGTCGTGCCGCCGCCGCAGATGGTCGCCAACATGAAGGTCGGCAACATGGACGTGTTCTGTGTCGGCGAGCCGTGGAACGAGCAGCTCGTTCACCAGGGCGTCGGCTTCACCGCCGCCACCACTGGCGAGCTATGGAAGGGCCATCCGGAAAAGGCGCTCGGCCTGCGCGCCGCCTTCATCGACAAGTATCCGAACGCCACCAAGGCGATCCTGATGGCCGTCATGGAAGCCCAGCAATGGTGCGAAGCCAAGGAAAACAAGGACGAGATGGCCGCCATCATCGGCAAGCGGCAATGGATGAACGTGCCGACCGCCGACATCATCGGGCGCCTCAAGGGCGACATCAATTACGGCAATGGCCGCGTCGCCAACGGCACAGATCTCTACATGAAGTTCTGGCAGGTCGGCGTGTCCTATCCCTTCAAGAGCCACGACAGCTGGTTCCTCGCCGAAAACATCCGCTGGGGCAAGTTTGCGCCGACCACCGACATCAAGGCGCTGGTCGCCCAGGTCAATCGCGAGGATCTGTGGCGCGAAGCGGCCAAGGATCTTGGTGTCGCCGCGGCCGATATCCCGGCGTCTTCATCGCGCGGCGTCGAGACCTTCTTCGACGGCAAGGTGTTCGATCCGGAGAACCCGTCCGCCTATCTCGACAGCCTGAAGATCAAGGCATCGGCCTGAACGGTGCAAACGGCGCTCGCGCCGTTTGTCGCCACAAGCGCAACGGCGCCGCTTGTCGCCAAATGCCAAAGAAACGTTCGAGAAATGTCTATCCAAGCCATCAAGGACCGCAAGGTGAAGCCGTTCCCCGCGCCTGCCAAGCCTGCCGAAATCATCGCCTTCACCGCCAGGACGCGGCGTCGCTTCGATCCGGCCGCAATCGCAGGCAAGCTGGCCAGCACGCTGGTGCCGCCGGTCATCGTCGTCGCCATCATGCTCGTCGTCTGGCAGGTCGCCTGTTCGTCGCCGACGGCCAGCCTACCGCCGCCAAGCCAGGTCTGGAACGAGGCCTATGACCTTATCGCCCATCCGTTCTTCAACAATGGCCCGCAGGACATTGGGCTCGCCTGGCGGGTGCTGATCTCGCTGCAGCGCGTCGCCATCGGCTTTGGCCTTGCGGCGGTCGTCGGCGTCGCGCTCGGCGCTCTGGTCGGCCAGTCGATCTGGGCGATGCGCGGCCTTGATCCGGTGTTCCAGATCCTGCGCACGGTACCGCCGCTCGCCTGGCTGCCGCTTTCGCTGGCGGCGTTCCGCGATTCCAGCCCGTCGGCGATCTTCGTCATCTTCATCACCTCGATCTGGCCGGTGATCATCAACACCGCCGTCGGCGTCCGCAACATTCCGGAGGACTATCGCAACGTCTCCCGCATCCTCAGGCTCAACCAGCTCGAATTCTTCGTGAAAATCATGGTGCCGGCCGCGGCACCTTACATCTTCACCGGCTTGCGCATCGGCATCGGTCTGTCCTGGCTTGCCATCGTCGCCGCCGAAATGCTGACCGGCGGCGTCGGTATCGGCTTCTTCATCTGGGATGCCTGGAATTCGTCGCGGCTGCCCGACATCATCGTCGCACTCGCCTATATCGGCGTCACCGGCTTTTGCCTCGACCGCCTGGTCGCGTCGGTCGGCGTCTTCGTCACCCGCGGCACAACGGCAAAGTGAGGAGAGGGACGATGACGGCCTATCTGAAACTCGACCATATCGATAAATCCTTCATGCGCGGCGGCCAGGTCAGCGACGTCCTGAAGGACATAAGACTGACCATCGACAAGGGCGAATTCGTCTCGATCATCGGCCATTCCGGCTGCGGCAAGTCGACCTTGCTCAATCTAATCGCCGGGCTGACCAAGGTCTCGGCCGGCGCGGTTCTGTTGGAGGACAAGGAGGTCGACAGCCCCGGTCCCGAACGCGCCGTGGTGTTCCAGAACCACAGCCTGCTGCCATGGCTCACCGTCTACGAAAACATCAACCTCGCGGTATCCAAGGTCTTCGGCGGCAAAAAGAGCCGGGCCCAACGGCATGACTGGATCATGCGCAATCTCGATCTCGTGCAGATGGCGCATGCGAAAGACAAGCGCCCAGCGGAGATTTCGGGCGGCATGAAGCAGCGCGTCGGCATTGCGCGCGCGCTCGCCATGGAGCCGAAGATTCTTTTGCTCGACGAGCCGTTCGGGGCGCTCGACGCGCTGACCCGTGCGCATCTGCAGGACGCGGTGATGGATATCCATTCCAGACTCGGCTCGACGACGATCATGATCACTCACGATGTCGACGAGGCGGTGCTGTTGTCCGACCGCATCGTCATGATGACCAACGGGCCGGCGGCCACCATCGGCGAGGTTCTTCCCGTGCCGCTGGCCCGGCCGCGTCGGCGCATCGAGCTTTCCTCCGACCGCACCTTCCTGCGCTGCCGCGAGGCGGTGCTGAGATTCCTCCACGAACGCCGCCGCTTCGTCGAAGCCGCGGAGTGAGGCCCTAACGGGAAAACGCGTCATCATCATTGGAAATCTGCATCGGCAATAGGCAATCTACCGCATTGCACAAATATTATGCTGCTGTGCAAGGCATTTTGACTAATCTTTGATCCGCTGCCGAGTTTGGTCAAAAGTCGCGCGGCTGCGGTTCATATTGATTTCATTCGCTAATTAAGAGCGCTGTCGAATTGGCACGCTTCCTGCTTTCCAAAATGTAGGGCCCGCAAGGGCCAAGTGACACGGCGTCCAATGGCGGGCGCCACAGGCAAAGCTGCCGCTCAGGTCCACACGCTCCCGGAAACCCCGGACGCGAAGACCTGGCCGGCGGCTTTTTTGTTTTGACGCAATCGACGGCGCTGGTCCCAAGCGGCGCCCAACCGGAGACGACGATGATGAAACGGATCGGAACTGGCGCGTCCCTCGCGGACGTCACGCGCCGCGATTTTCTGGCCGTCAGCGCGCTGACCGCGATGCCGCGCCGCTGACAGTCGCGAACGAACAGACAAGGGCGGTGCCTCCCACGCCGCAAACCGGAGCCAGAAAATGACCGCAAATCTCCCAGCAGCGCCCAGCCAGGACAGTGCTCCCCGGCAGGCGCTTGTCATGTCCACCATCGCCTTCACCGTCTGCTTCGCGGTGTGGACGATCTTTTCAATCATCGGCGTGCGCATCAAGCAGGAGCTGGGCCTGAACGAGACGGAGTTCGGCCTGCTCGTCGGCACGCCGATCCTCACCGGCTCGCTCGTGCGTATGGTGCTCGGTGTCTGGACCGACCGTTTTGGCGGACGGCTGGTATACACCGCGACTATGCTTGCGGCGGCGGTCGCGACCTTTCTGCTCGCTTTTGCGCACACCTACGGGCAGATGCTGGCCGCTGCGCTGGGCGTTGGGCTCGCCGGCGGTTCCTTCGCCGTCGGTGTCGCCTATGTCTCGCGCTTCTTCCCGGCCGGCAAGCAGGGTACGGCGCTTGGCATTTTCGGTGTCGGCAATGTCGGTGCCGCGGTCACCAAGTTCCTGGCACCGTTCGTGCTTCTCTCCTGGGGCTGGCAGTCGGTCGCGCTGATCTGGGCGGCAGCACTTGTCGTCATGGCCGCCGTCTTCTGGTTCACGACCGGCGACGATCCGGTCATTCGCGAGCGCCGCGACGGCAAGGCTGCACCCGCGAGAAGCTTCTGGCAGGAATTCGCGCCGCTCAAGAACCTGCAGGTCTGGCGCTTCGCCTTCTATTATTTCTTCGCCTTTGGTGCATTCGTGGCGCTCTCACTGTGGCTGCCCCGTTACCTGATCGGCGTCTATGGCTTCGGGCTTGCGACCGCCGGCATGATCGGCGCGGCCTATTCAATTCCGGCAAGTATTTTCCGCGCCTATGGCGGCGTGCTTTCCGACCGGATCGGCGCCCGCACCGTGCTCTACTGGACCTTCGCTGTCAGTGCCGCCGCGACTCTCGTTCTGTCTCTCCCCTCGGCAGACTACGTCGTGCGCGGTGTCAGCGGGCCGATCGCCTTCCATTTCGAGGTCGGCCCGCTCGCCTTCATAGCCGTTGCCTGTGTGCTCGGCTTCTTCATGAGCCTTGGCAAGGCTGCCGTCTACAAGCACATCCCGGCTTACTATCCGCAGAGTGTCGGCGCGGTCGGCGGCGTTGTCGGCATGATTGGCGGGCTCGGCGGCTTTATCCTGCCAATCGTCTTCGGCGCGCTCAACGACCTCACCGGCGTCTGGTCGAGCTGCTTCATGCTGCTCTTCGTCATCGTCGCCACCTGCTTTGCCTGGATGCATTTTTCCATCCGGCGGATGGAGCGCACGGCGTCTCACGAAGCTTCAGGCCTTTCCTACGCGGCTGAGTGAGACCGGAGTGGATCAGGACATGACCGAGAAACTCGTTATCATCGGCAACGGCATGGCCCCCGGGCGCATGCTGGAGCACCTCATGGAAAAGGCGCCTGGGCGCTACCAGGTCACCATCTTCAACGCCGAGCCGCGCGTGAACTACGACCGCATCATGCTGTCGCCGGTTCTGTCGGGCGAAAAGGCCTATGAGGAGATCATCATCCATGGCGACGGCTGGTACATCAAGCACGGCATCACCCTCTACAAGGGCCACAAGATCGTCGCCATCGACCGGCAGGCAAAGACCGTCACCTCCGATCATGGCGTGACCGAGCCCTACGACAAGCTCGTCATCGCCACCGGCTCGGTGCCGTTTATCATTCCGGTGCCCGGCCATGACCTGCCGGGCGTGCTCACTTATCGCGATCTGGACGACGTCCAGGCGATGATGCTTGCCGCCCAGTCACGGGCCAAGGCCGTGGTCATCGGCGGTGGCCTGCTCGGGCTCGAGGCAGCCGCGGGCTTGAACGCGCAAGGTATGGACGTCACCGTGCTGCATGTCATGCCGACGCTGATGGAGCGTCAGCTCGATCCGGCCGCCGGCTATCTCCTGCAGCGCGCAGTCGAGCAGCGCGGCATCAAGGTCATCACCAAAGCCAACACCCAGGCGATTACCGGCAACGGCAAGGTCGAGCGGGTGGAGCTTGCCGACGGCACCATCATCCCGGCGACGCTTGTCGTCATGGCGGTGGGCATCAGGCCGAATGCGGCGCTGGCCAAGGAAGCCGGCATTGCCGTCAATCGCGGCATTGTCGTCGACGCAGGCATGCGCAGCAACGATCCCGACATCTATGCAATCGGCGAATGCGCCGAGGTCAACGGCCAGGTCTACGGGCTGGTCGCGCCGCTCTACGAGATGGCGCGCGTCGCTGCCAGCCAGCTGGCTGGTAACGAGGCGGCAGCTTTCGTCCATATGGACACGCCGACCAAGCTCAAGGTCACCGGCATCGACCTGTTCTCGCTCGGCGACTTCGCCGAGGGCGAGGATCGCCAGGAGATCGTGCTGCGCGATGCCGCAGCCGGCGTCTACAAGCGCCTGGTGCTCAAGGACGACCGCATCATCGGCACCGTGCTCTATGGCGAGACAGCGGACGGCGCCTGGTTCAACGACCTCAAGAAGAAGCAGACCGACATATCCGAGATGCGTGACACGCTCATCTTCGGCCAGTCCTACCAGGGAGGCGCCCCCCTGGACCCTATGGCGGCCGTTGCAGCCTTGCCGGATGATGCGGAAATCTGCGGTTGCAACGGCGTATGCAAGGGAAAGATCACCGGCGCGATCACGGCCAAGGGCCTGACCTCGCTCGACGACGTGCGCGCCCACACCAAGGCGTCCGCGTCCTGCGGCTCCTGCACCGGGTTGGTCGAAAAGCTGATGGTGCTGACCATCGGCGACAAATACAACCCCGCGGCGGTCCAGCCGATGTGCAGCTGCACCACGCTCGGCCATGATGAGGTCCGCCGGCTGATCAAGGCCAAGGGCCTGAAGACCATTCCCGCCGTTATGCAGGAGCTGGAGTGGAAAACCTCCTGCGGCTGCGCCAAATGCCGGCCGGCGCTCAACTATTACCTCGTCTGCGACTGGCCCGACGAATACGCCGACGATTACCAGTCGCGCTTCATCAACGAGCGCGTCCACGCCAACATCCAGAAGGACGGGACCTATTCGGTAGTGCCGCGCATGTGGGGCGGCGTCACCAACGCCGCCGAATTGCGCGCCATCGCCGATGTCGTCGACAAGTTCGACATTCCGATGGTCAAGGTCACCGGCGGCCAGCGCATTGACATGCTCGGCATCCGCAAGGAAGACCTGCCGGCAGTGTGGGCCGATCTCGGTCAGGCCGGGTTCGTCTCCGGCCAGGCCTATGCCAAGGGACTGCGCACGGTGAAGACCTGCGTCGGCTCGGACTGGTGCCGCTTCGGCACGCAGGATTCGACCGGCTTGGGCATCCGTATCGAAAAATTCATGTGGGGCTCTTGGACGCCGGCCAAGGTCAAGATGGCGGTGTCGGGCTGTCCCCGAAACTGTGCCGAGGCGACCTGCAAGGATGTCGGCGTGATCTGCGTCGACAGCGGCTATGAGATCCATTTCGCCGGCGCCGCCGGCCTCGACATCAAGGGCACCGAAGTGCTTGGCCTGGTCAAGACCGAGGACGAGGCGCTGGAGCATATCGTGGCGCTGACGCAGATGTATCGCGAGCAGGGCCGCTATCTCGAGCGCATCTACAAATGGGCCAAGCGCATCGGCATCGCCGAGATCAAGCGTCAGATCATGGACGATGGCGAGAAGCGCAGGGCCTATTTCGACCGCTTCGTCTTTTCGCAGAAATTCGCGCAGGTCGACCCGTGGTCGGAACGCGTTTCCGGCAAGGACAAGCATGAATTCCGGCCGATGGCTTCGGTCGGCTTTGCGCAGGCGGCGGAGTAGGCGCGTGTTCCCGAAAAGTGGAATGCGGTTTTCGGACAAGAACAACGCGCAAAGAGGAATGGCCATATGAATTGGGTATCGATCGGCTCCCTGTCTGACATTCCGCGTCGCGGTGCGCGCTGCGTGGCAACGCCCGAAGGCAAGATCGCCGTCTTTCGTACGGCCGACGATCAGGTCTTTGCCATCGATGACCATTGCCCGCACAAAAGTGGGCCGCTCAGCCAGGGCATCGTCCATGGCACGGCGGTGACCTGTCCCTTGCACAATTGGGTGATCTCGCTGGAGACAGGCAAGGCGCTTGGCGCCGACGAGGGCGCGGTGCGCACCATCGCGGTGCGGATCGACGGCGAGCGGCTGTTCATTGCGCTGGAAGCGCTGGCCAGCCGCGCGGCGTGAACCATGCAGATTGATGAAGCGCGCGAGGTGAGGACCACCTGCCCATATTGCGGGGTGGGCTGCGGCGTGCTGGCGAAGGTCGCCGCGGACGGTGAAATTACCGTTCGTGGCGACCCGGACCACCCGGCGAATTTCGGCCGGCTCTGCTCCAAAGGCTCGGCGCTGGCCGAGACCACCGATCTCGAAGGCAGGCTACTTCATCCGGAAATCCACGGTCGCCGCACCGACTGGGACGAAGCGCTCGACCTCGTCGCCTCGACCTTCTCGCAAACCATTGCCGAGCACGGCCCCAACGCGGTCGCCCTCTACGTCTCCGGCCAGTTGCTGACCGAGGACTATTACGTCGCTAACAAGCTGATGAAAGGTTTCATCGGCTCGGCCAATATCGACACCAATTCGCGCCTGTGCATGGCATCGTCCGTCGCCGGCCACCGCCGCGCCTTTGGCTCGGACACCGTTCCGGGAAATTACGAGGATCTGGAACTTGCCGACCTGATCGTGCTGGTCGGCTCCAATCTCGCCTGGTGCCATCCGGTGCTCTACCAGCGCATCGCCGCGGCCCGGGAAAAGCGGCCCGAGATGAAGGTGGTGCTGGTCGACCCACGCCGCACCATGACGTCAGACATCGCCGACATGCATCTGGCGATCGCGCCCGATGGCGACGTCGCTTTGTTCACCGGCCTGCTCGCCTATCTCGGCCAGCACAACGCGTTGGACCGCACCTATATCACGGCACACACGACCGGCTTCGGGCAAGCGCTTTTCGCCGCCTCGGCGCTCGACCTGGCCGGCATCGCCGCGGCCACCGGCCTTGGCGAGGACGAACTGGCCCGCTTCTACAGTCTGTTTGCCGCGACGGCGAAGACGGTGACCGTCTACAGCCAGGGCGTGAACCAGTCGTCTTCGGGCACCGACAAGGTCAACGCTATCATCAACTGTCATCTAGCCACCGGCCGCATCGGCAAGCCCGGCGCCGGGCCATTCTCGGTGACCGGCCAGCCCAACGCCATGGGCGGCCGTGAGGTCGGCGGCATGGCCAACATGCTGGCCGCCCACATGGAGATCGAAAATCCCGAGCACCGCAACCGCGTGCAGCGCTTCTGGAACGCGCCGGCCGTCGCCGAAAAACCCGGCCTGAAAGCGGTCGAGATGTTCGAGGCGGTGGCCGACGGACGCATCAAGGCGCTGTGGATCATGGCGACCAACCCAGTCGATTCGATGCCGGATGCCGATGCCGTCGAAGCGGCGATCAAGGCCTGCCCGTTTGTCGTGGTGTCGGACGTGCTGGGCGAGACCGACACGGTCCGCCACGCCCATGTCCGGGTGCCGGCGGCGGCATGGGGCGAGAAGGACGGCACCGTCACCAATTCGGAACGCCGCATCTCGCGCCAGCGCGCGTTTTTGGCCACGCCCGGCGAGGCAAGAGCCGACTGGTGGATCATCGCCGAAGTCGCCAAGCGGATGGGTTTTGGCGAGGCGTTTTCGCATGTGTCGCCGGCCGACATCTTCGCCGAGCACGCGGCGTTGTCGGCATTCGAGAATGATAGTGCTCGCGATTTCGACATCGGCGCTTATGCCGATGTGGATGCAGAGACCTATGAGGAGTTGGCGCCATTCCAGTGGCCAGCGCCGAGCCAAGGCACCCCCCTCTGGCCTGCCGGCCATCTCCCCCGCAAGGGGGGAGATCGGCTATCATCACGGCCTTCGCTAATCTCCAATGCCGCAAGGGGAGAGCCGGCGCCAAAGCTGCCAATCTCCCCCCTTGCGGGGGAGATGGCCGGCAGGCCAGAGGGGGGTGCGTGGCGCCAGCCGGAGGACAAAAGCACCCGCTTCTTCGCCAACGGCAGCTTCTACACGCCCGACCGGAAGGCGCGCTTCATTGCCATCCGCCCAGCCGCACAAACCCGCACCAGCCTGGACTACCCGTTGGTGCTCAACACCGGGCGCGTGCGCGACCATTGGCACACCATGACGCGGACCGGCAAGAGCCCGCGCTTGTCGCAGCACATGGCCGAACCGTTCGTCGAAATCCACCCGTCGGATGCGCAGCACTTCGGCATCGGCGATGCCGAGATCGTCCGCGTCTCGACTGCCCGTGGCGAGGTGCTGGTCCGCGCCCTGGTGACGGTGCGTCAACGCCAAGGCTCTGTATTCGTACCGATGCACTGGACCGATCAGTTCTCCGCCCGCGCGCGCGTCGATGCGTTGGTCGCGCCGACGACCGATGCGATTTCAGGCCAACCGGCCTCGAAGAATGTTGCTGCCCGCATCGAGCGGTTCGCCGCCACAGCCTTCGGCTTCGCCGTGCTCGCCGAACGGCCCGCATCGATCGACGCCGATTACTGGAGCCTCGCCCGCAGCCCCGCCGGCTGGCGGCTTGAAATTGCGCTGCAGGACAGCCGCGACTGGACCGGGTTGGCCGCCGCGCTGTTAGGCATGGAAGGCGAGACGCTCGCCTATCACGACATCGCCGGCGGGCACCATCGCTTCGCCCGTTTCGCAGGCAATCGGCTGGTCGGCGCGCTCTATCTTGCGCCTACGCCGGTGGCGGTGTCGCGCGGCTGGGCGGTCGAACAACTTGGTGCTGACCATGCCGATCGGCAGGCGCGGCTGGCGATTGTCGCCGGGCGGCCGGGCGGCAACAGCGTCGACCGCGGTGCCATCGTCTGCGCCTGTTTCGGGGTCGGTGCCAACCAGATCGCGGAAGCGGTACGCGGCGGCTGTACCAGCGTCGCGGCAATCGGCGCCGCCCTTCACGCCGGCACCAATTGCGGCTCTTGCCGCGCCGAGATCAAGACCATTATCGACGGGCGGCGTCTGCAAGCTGCGGAGTGATGCGCCGAGGAACTCTGCCGCGCCGCTGCATGATGCTTACTAGCAATTTACAAACCATGGGCTACCAACGTTCTGACTTCGATTCGCTCGGAACGGGAGCCTCATGAGCAAAGCCCTGACCTCATTCGCGCTTGCCGCCGTGCTGACGGCCTTGCTGATGGCGCTCAGCCTGACGGTGGCCAGGCATGGCTATCCCTATGGCGCGATCGGCGCCAAGCGCCTGAGCGACGTTGCCGATGCGGGGACGTTCATTCCGCTCGCGGCGGTCTATTTTTTCAGCGCACTCCTGATGATGGTTCTGCCGATCAGGCTCGCCGGCATCGTCCTGACACATGCCGCCGACGCGATCTTCTGGACGGTCATCGTGCTGTTTGCGATCATCGTTGGATGTCTCGCCGCGAGATTTGCTTTCGGTCAGCGCGATATGCTCCCGGCGCTGCTGAACTGGCGGTTCCTGTTTGTCGCGGCAGTCGTCGGATGCCATCTCTTCATCAACGAGCTGCGCCGCAACATCCTGTTGCGAAGCCTGT
This sequence comes from Mesorhizobium sp. M0410, assembly GCF_040321435.1. Lineage (NCBI taxonomy): Bacteria > Pseudomonadati > Pseudomonadota > Alphaproteobacteria > Hyphomicrobiales > Phyllobacteriaceae > Mesorhizobium > Mesorhizobium sp. M0410. Next base: position 149,729 of record NZ_JAMYRN010000012.1, on the reverse strand, counting down.
TCTTCGTCGTCTTCGCCGCAGCGACACTGGCTTGCCTGTTTTGGTCCTTCACCGTCTGAGCATGTGCGACCCGTCGGGCAGACGGCCTAATTCTTGTCGACCGGCTTCGAACGCATGCGCGAAACGGTCTCACGCTCGGCCCGCTTCGAACGCATCGGCGGCAGGCCGCGGTCGACCAGGTCCATGTCTTCCAGCACCATGTCGCCCATCCGCTTGAAAGCGATGTCGAGCGCACCGGCCCGGTGGGCGGAGCGCAGGAACCCCGGCAATGTGCGGACCGGGTGATCCTGGGCAAGCGGCTCCTCAGGAAAAACATCGCTGGCGGCGACGATATGGCCGCTGCGGACGGCGTCCATCAGTGCCGGGAAATCGACCACGCCGGCTCGGCTGAGCAGGATGAAAGCGGCTCCCTTGCGCATCCTGGCAAACGCCTCGGCGCCGAGGAAGCCCTGGTTTTCGCTAGTCACCGAAGCGACGACGAAGACGAAATCGCTGTTCGACAGAACGTCGTCGAGAGAGGCCGGCTCGACGCCGTTTTCGATCAGGATCGACGGCGGCAGCCACGGGTCGAAGACTTTTGTCCGCGTGCGAAAGCCCGACAGCAGCCGGTTGAGCGCACGGCCAAGATCGCCGAAGCCGATGATGCCGACGTCCGCGCCGGAAAGAAGCCGCGCCGTCCGGTTGCTGTCGCCGCCCCAACGCTCCTTGCTCTGTCGAAAGGCGAGGTCGGCGTCGACGATGTCACGGGCGAGGTTGAGCGCCATGGCAAGGCCGAGTTCGGCCACCGGTTCGGCAAACACCAGCCCGGTGGTGACGACATGGATGCCGCGCGAAAACAGCGTCTCGTAGGGCATGTTGTTGATGAGGTTGCTCTCGACATTGAAGATGCAGCGCAGCGCCTTCATTTTTTCCAGCGTCTCCGGCGCGATAGGTGGCTGGCCGACGATGTAGCGCGCCTCGCCAAGGATATCGGCCGGCAGCACCGCCACCGCTTCGGGCGATGTTTCGACGATGCGGTATTTCGATCGAAAGTTCGCCAGCGCAGCCGGCGTGAAGATCAGGTCGAGCGTGCGCGGTTCGGGTGCGCTGATCACCAGGGGCAAGGCGCTGTCGGACATGATACTTCACCTCCCGTGCGATCCGCGTCGCACCACACTAGAATCGTCTTTTCCCGCCCCCGACACCTATCACATGCCTGTCGAGAAGGAGAAGTTTGCCTTCTTCGGCCTTGCGGTGCGGCGGTCGGTGGTCCAGATAGACGGCGATCGAAGGACGACAAGGAAGACAGCGACATGATCCCGTTTCGAAAGAACCTCATCGATGGCGAGTGGGTAGGCGATGCCGGCTCCCGCAACATCAACCCGTCCAATCTCGACGACGTGGTCGGCGAATATGCATCGGGAGGCGCGGAGCACGCTCGGCAGGCCATCGCGGCGGCGAAAGCGGCTTTTCCGGCATGGTCTCGATCGGGCCTGCTGGCCCGCCATGCGGTGTTGAGGAAAACGTCGGACGAGATCACCGCGCGGAAAGATGAAATCGGCCGGGCGTTGGCGCGCGAGGAAGGCAAGACGCTGGTCGAGGGCATCGGCGAGACCGTGCGGGCCGCCCAGATATTCGATTTTTTCGCCGGCGAGGCGTTGCGCCTGTCGGGCGAGCTGGTGCCGAGCGTGCGGCCCGGCGTCGGCGTCGAGATCACCCGCGAAGCAGTCGGCGTCGTCGGCATCATCACGCCGTGGAATTTCCCGATCGCCATTCCGGCTTGGAAAATCGCTCCGGCGCTGGCCTACGGCAACACCGTCGTCTTCAAGCCGGCGGAACTCGTTCCGGAGAGCGCCTGGACTATTGTCGACATCCTGCACCGCGCCGGGCTGCCCAAGGGTGTGCTCAATCTGGTCATGGGCAAAGGTTCGGTGGTCGGCCAGGCCATGCTCGACAGTCCTGACCTCAACGCGATCACCTTCACCGGATCGGTCGGCACCGGCAAACGCGTCGCCGCCGCCAGTGTCGAGCACATGCGCAAGTTCCAGCTCGAAATGGGCGGCAAGAACCCGCTTGTAGTGCTCGACGATGCCGACCTTGCCGTCGCCGTCGACTGCGCTATCAACGGTGCCTACTTCTCGACCGGCCAGCGCTGCACGGCGTCGTCCCGGCTGGTGGTGACGGACGGCATCCACGACCGCTTCGTCGAGGCGCTCAAGGACCGCATGGCCAAGCTAGTCGTCGGCGACGCTCTCGACGCCAAGACCCAGATCGGGCCGGTTGTCGACCAGAGCCAGCTCAAACAGGACGAAGACTATATCGCCATCGGCCGTCAGGAAGGTGCGGACCTTGCCTTCGGTGGCGAGCGGCTCGATCGTGAAACCCGCGGCTTCTATTTGCAGCCGGCGCTGTTCACCGAAACCACCAACGCCATGCGCATCTCGCGCGAGGAGATTTTCGGACCGGTCGCCAACGTCATCCGCGTCAAGGATTATGACGAGGCGCTGGCGGTGGCCAACGACACGCCGTTCGGGCTGACGTCCGGTATCTGCACCTCGAGCCTCAAGCATGCCACGCACTTCAAGCGCAATTCGGAAGCCGGCATGGTCATGGTCAACCTGCCGACGGCCGGCGTCGACTTCCACGTGCCTTTCGGCGGACGCAAGGGATCGAGCTACGGCCCGCGCGAGCAGGGCCGCTATGCCGCAGAGTTCTACACCACGGTGAAGACCGCTTACACGTTTGCCGGCTAAGAAAAGGCGGCAGACCAGCCAGGCAGGCGAGCAAATCGATGACATCTGAGAATACGGCCCTGACCTGGCTCAATCCGCCGCCGCACCACGCCTTCGGCAACAATACGGTGCATGTACGGACCGGCAAGGAGACCGACTTCTGGCGCGAGACATTCTACGGCTTCTGGCGCGACAATGGCCATTTCCTCTATCGTGAGGTCGAGGGCGATTTCAGCGCCGAAGTCACGGTCAAGGGGCACTATGAGGTGCTTTACGATCAGGCCGGGCTTATGGTCCGCCTGAGCGAGACGCACTGGATAAAGGCCGGCATCGAATACACCGACGGGCTGACGTATTTTTCCGTCGTCGTCACCAACGATGCCTCCGACTGGTCGCTGGCCAGCATTCCAGCCGACCCCGACGGGGTCAGGATCCGCCTGACCCGCCATGCCGAGACGATCCGCGTCCAGTATCTGGACGCGTCCGACAAGCACTGGAAACCGGTGCGGCTTGCCTATTTCCCGCCGTCGAAAACGGTCGATGTCGGCATGATGTGCTGTTCGCCGCAGCGCGAGGGTTTCGAAGTGACATTCAGCGATTTTTCGATCGGCCCGCCGATCTCGCGGGAGCTTCACGACTGAGGCGCCGCGATGCCGTCGGGCGGTTTGCGTCGGGCCGGCCTCAGTAGGTCGCCCGGCCGCCGGAGACGTCGAAGACGGCAGCCGTCGTGAACGAGCATTCCTCGGAGGCGATCCAGCAAATCAGCGCCGCCACCTCCCCGACCTCGCCGAAGCGCGCCATCGGTATTTTGGACAGCATGAAGTCGATGTGCTGCTGGCTCATCTGCTGGAAGATCGCGGTGCGCACAGCCGCCGGCGTGACGCAGTTCACCGTCACCTTGGTCTTGGCCAGTTCCTTGCCGAGCGATTTGGTCATCCCGATCACCGCCGCCTTGGAGGTGCTGTAGGCCGAGGCGTTCGGGTTACCTTCCTTGCCGGCAATCGAGGCGATGTTGACGATCCTGCCGTAATTGCGTTCGAGCATATGCGGGACCAGCGCCTTGTTGCAGAAGAAGACGCCGTTGATATTGATGTCGATGACCCGGCGCCAATCCTCTACGGAATACTCCCAGGTCGTCATGTTAGGCCCGGTGATGGCAGCACTGGTGACAAGGATGTCGACCGCGCCCAGCGCTTCGATAGTCTCTCCTGCGGCGGCTTCGATCGCTATGGGGTCGGCGACGTCGAGGGTGACGCTGTGCAGGCCTGTAACAATGGCCTTGGCCTGTTCGATCTGAGCGGCATCGCGATCCCAGACCGAAACACGTCCGCCTTCGTCAGTGATCCTTTGCGCGACGGCCAAGCCGATGCCTGAGGCGCCGCCGGTGATAACAGCGGATCGTCCGGCAAATCGTCCCGCGAAACTCATCGGCATGTCGTCTTCCTCCCAATCGGCGGCGAATGTGAAGTCAACGGCGGACAAGTTCAAGCACGGACTCGCAGCCTCAGAACAGCTTGTGATGGGCCAGCACCGGGCAATTGGACGGCACTGCCTCCTGGCCAAATCGTCCCGTCCGGTATTGCGAGAACTGCAGGAACGACGCGCCCAGTTGGCATTCGGGTGACAGGCGGCGCCGGATGCGTTATATTGCACTGCACAATGCGAGCACCTGCAGGCGAGGCTCCCATCGATCCGATGAATCGGCCCATGAAATAGGGCCATGAATCGGCATTGAGCTGCAAGGACGGAAAACCGATACCGAGATGAAGATTCCAAAATCTCTGTTGATCGATCCGGACAAGAACACGGTCTATGGCAGCTTTGCCGTTGCCGTCTCGATCTGGGCGTTCTCCTACTCGACCATTTTCGGCCAGGCCATGATCCTGGCCTACTATGCAGTCTGGCTGCCGCTCATCCTGGTCGACTACCGCAAGATATTAGGGCACGCTTCCAGCGCCTGGCTTCCGCTGGCCTTTGCAACCTATGTCTGCTTCTCGGTGTTCTGGTCGGCAGCTCCCGGCACCACGGCAAGGACGGCCGTCCAATATTGTTCCCATATCGCCTGCGCCTACATTGCCGCACGCACCGTCAGCGTCCGGACCTTGACCATAGGCGCCCTGATCGGGATTTTCATCGTCCTGCTCTACTCGCTCAAGGTCGCGAGTTATTCCTACGACGTTCTCGATGGGACGTACAATTTCGTCGGCGCGTTCAGCTCCAAGAACCAGATCGGCTTTGTCGCATCGCTTGGCATTTATTTCTGCGTTGTCTACCTCGCCTTTCTCAGGCGGGGCCGGACAAGCTTTTTGTTGATCGTACCGATTGTCCTTCTATCAGGCTATCTACTGGTCGTGTCGCATTCGGCCACTTCGATGGCATCGACCCCGGCGGTTCTCGCTCTGGTCGCCCTGCTTTCCATCGGCAAGGTGCTTTCGCTCCGCCATCGCCGGGTGATTTTCATGATCGGTGCGGGCGGGCTGGTCGCCTGCACCGTGATTGCGCTGAATCTCGGGCTGATGGACTTTGTCCTTGGCCTTTTCGGCAAGGATTCGACGCTCACCGGACGAACCTACCTCTGGCAGCAGGGCTGGAATGCCGCGCAGCAATCGCCCATGCTCGGCGTCGGCTACGCCGCCTATTGGGTGCAGGGCTTCTCCGAGGCCGAGCGGCTGTGGAACGAATTCTACATCGCCGCGCGAAGCGGCTTCCACTTCCACAACACCTACATCGAGACCTTGGTGGAACTCGGCTTCGTCGGCGCGACACTGCTTTCGCTGATTATCCTGCGCACGCTCTGGGGTCACGTCTCGGCGCTGATATTCAGGACATGGCAAGCCGACTCCGTGATTCTTGCCGGCGTCATGGTGCTTCTGTTCATCCGATCCTTCGTCGAGGTCGAGACCCTCAATCCCTACATCATGGGATCGTTCCTGCTGTACTATAGCTACTTCAAGCTGGTGAGGGTGCCGGCCGTCGCTGCTTCCCGGTGGAACGCCGTGAATCATCTGGAGGAACCGGACGCCGTGCGAGGTTAGAGCGGGCGGATCCCAAACAGCAAAAACCCCGCAGACCGCTGCCCACGGGGTTGGTGCTTCGCTCCGGTGGAAAGAAGCTACTGGATGGCCAGGGGCGCCGGTTTGACCTTGATCACGTCCCCTGGCAGCACCGGCGTGTCTTCATCGGCGGTGATTTCGCTGGTCTTGCCGTCGACCACCCGCACCAGGGAAAAAGACAAGGCCGCTGGTTCGTTGTTGCCATAGAATTGCGGCATAGGGCTGCCCGACAAGGCTTCGGACATCAGGGCCTTTTCCATGTTCAGCTTCAGCGTCACCTCGTTGAGATCGGCTTCCGTCTGTTGCCGGTCGGTCGCGAGGCTGGAGTTCTGAGTGTTCTCGAGATCGATGGCGTCCTGGGTGGCCTTGCTGATCGACTGCTTGGCCGTGAGAATCGCCGTTTCGTAATCCAGGATCTGGCCCTCAAGGTCGGCGATGGTTTGCTGCGAGTTCAAAACCCGCGTGTTGACGACCAGGCCCTTTTGCGCCAGCGAGCCGATGCCGTTGAGCTGCTCCTTCGCCAGATCAACCTGCTTCTGCTGGTTGACGATCTTTTTCTGCAGCGAATCGATCTCGCTCTGCAGCAGCGCCTTCAAATCGTCGAGCGCCTGCAAGCGCAGCTTGAGTTTCTTCTGGTCGGCTGCCAGGATCGCCGTCTCATCGGCAACGATGCTGGGCAGCTTCGGATCGTCGGCCACCTCTTTCGGCACCGCGAATGTCGGCTTGTCCGCCAGTTCCGCTTCGATGCGGGCGCGCTTGACGGTCAGCCTGACCAATTGGTCTTGTAGTACGTCGAAATTGCCCTTGGCATTGATCAGGTCGCGATCGTAGCGCTGTCCGCTCTCCGGGGTCCGCCGGGCTCCGCCGGCAATGCTCATCGCTTTCAGCACGGTCAACCCAGGCACACAAGGATACTGGCCAGGCGCTTGCACCTCGCCGGAGATGTAGAATGGCCGGTACTGCGCCATTTCGACGGAAGCCTCCGGCCTGTCGGCCAGAGCGAGCTTGCGCTGCAGCGCCTCGCCGAGCGATGCGGCGATCTCCGAAGTCGTCTTGCCGGATGCGGGCATCTCGCCGACGAAGGGAACCGACAAGGTTCCAGCGGGCCCGACCGTGTATTCTCCATTGATGGCCGACCAGTCGCGGAACGTGCCTTCGACGGTCTGCCATTCCGCCACGCGGATGGTCAGCTTGTCCTGTGCTCCAAGCCGATAGTCGTCGGCGAAGGCAAACTGTGGCAGGGCTAGCGACAGCGTCAGGCCGGTCGCCACTGTAAGGCAAGTCGTCAAAAGTCGTACTCGCCGCATGCGTCTGGAGAGAATGCCGGTGCAAAAAATATCGATTATATCTGCTTTCAACTGAGCGTTTCCGATCTGGTTTGCCCCGCCCGATGAACTGCCGATGCCTGAGTTAGGGGCCTGAGTTTCGGGCCCGAATTCTGGACAGCTGCTCCTCGATGTACGGCCAGCAAGCGGCCGTCAGTAGCAGCCTCGCGACATCCAGACCGCAGGTACGGTCTTGATGATGATGCGAATGTCTTCGAACATCGACCAGTTCTCGACATAGTGCCTGTCGAACGCGACGCGGCTGTCGTAGGAAACGTCGTTGCGTCCGCTGACCTGCCATAGCCCGGTCAGGCCGGGGCGCGATTTCAGGTAATAGACGGCCGAATTGCCATAAATCTCCAGCTCGTCGCGCACCACGGGACGAGGCCCGACCAGGCTCATATCCCCCTGCAGGATGTTGATGATCTGCGGCAACTCATCGAGGCTGAGCTTCCTCAGCACCGCTCCGACGCGGGTGATCCGCGGGTCGTTCTTCAGCTTGCGGGTCGCGATCCATTCGGCGCTGGCCTCCGGATTCGCGGCGAGATAGGCAGCAAGCACCCGCTCGCCGTCTGGAACCATGGTGCGGAACTTGAGGCACGGAAAAATCCGTCCTCCGCGGCCGATCCGGCTATGACCATAGAAAATCGGCCCGCCATCGGAAAACTTGACAAGCAGCGCTATCATCACGAACAGCGGGCTGAGAGCGACCAGGCCGATCAGCGAACCGGCAATATCGAAGCTGCGTTTGAGCAGGCCGCCGATCGGTGGCGGAAAATCGACACCGGCCTGCGAAAAATCCGCATCGGCCGGCTTGGCTACGTCCCTCATGCGTAAACTCCATACGTTGAACGGATGGTTTACCGCACGATACCAAAAAAATGCTGCAGCGCAACACACAATTTCCCAGACGGCTGTAATAGTCGCGTCATGAACTGACTAAATAATAAACTCGTCCTGCACAAAATTTCGCCTTTATGTCGCAAAAGAGACGGATTGTGGGCAATTTTGGAAAAGCTAGTCCAATTTTGAGGCTGATTGTAGGCGAATCGCTCATTATACCCTGTTGTGGAGCTTTGTCGTCATTTAGAATTTCGAAATAACGACTGATGTTGTGATAAAATACTAGTCGATATCATAAATCTTACTGGAGCGAGTCGATATCCGGCAATCAGTGGTGATGCCGACGTGTGCATTGCACCATGGCAGAGTCGATCCCGAGGATTCGTTTAAAATTTATTCCGCAGCTGCCCTTGCCGGCTATTGCGCGGCTCAATAGAGTTGCAAATTGTTTCTGTCGGACTAATGGACAGATTGGGCTAGGCCGGAAGCAACCGGCCAGAAGCGGGCAACCTAAATAAGCTCGCAGAGTTTAAGGGAGGTGCTCGGGGTGGGCTTGTCGACATTTTTTCCCGAGCCGGTGGATGGGCTATCGGGTATGTCACTGCCAAAGTTCATTATCGGAATGTGTTTTGCGCTGGCGATCGTGATCGTCTGGTCCTATTTGGGCGGCGCCTCGCTCGGTACGACGCTGTTTCGCGTCATCGGCTGTGCCATAGTCATCCAAATGGGTTATTTTCTACTGGTCTTTGCCATGGTCGCCAGAAATGCCCCGACCCCGGCCGACAAAATTCGCGACGCTGAACGAAAGCTGAGTTCGAACGAGGCGGCCGAAGGCGAGAAATTCAGCGCAAGGAGAGGCCTTCACTGATTTCGGGCCTGGCCGGGTCTGCGATGTCCATGTGACCTATGGTTAAGCTCGCCGGTCCTCTGACGAATTGCTCGCCTCGACAACACCGGCAGTCGGCATTCCTGTTCTTTCGTTTCCTTGACACTGCGGGCCTCGACGCGCTCGCTCCGCCCCGCCGCAGTCCGGTCGGCCAGGACCAGCAACTGGTTTTCCGCCAGTCGAGCGCTCTGATGGAGCGTGTAGGAACGGCTCTGCCAAGCGGCGCATTTCTGGAGCCATCCCGATTGAGGCTCGCCGCCTGCCCAGCCGGGCCATGACACCCAGCAAAATGAAAAACTGGACGGCGCCGATGATTTTGGCGATGCTTGCTTCGCACTTGCAGCATAGGCGTTTGGGCCGATGCATTTCAGGTTGGGCGGTGGGTCATTGAGCTGTCGGGCGAGGAAATCCGCAACGACTTCTGCAATCGAGAGGCATGTCCATGACATCATTCCAGGTCTGCGTGATCATCGCCGCCCGCAATGCGGCGCGGACAATCCCGGCTGCCATTGCATCGGCATTACGCGAACCTGAGGTTGCGGAAGTTGTCGTCGTCGATGACGCGTCCACCGACGATACGGCGAAAGTCGCCCACGCAGCCGGCGACGGCACGGGCCGCCTGTCCGTCATCCGCTTCGACGTCAATCGCGGCCCCTCCTTTGCACGCAACGCCGCGATAGCCGGTTCCAGGTCGCCGTTCATCAGCATTCTGGACGCTGATGATTTCTTTTTCGAAGGCAGGTTTCACAGACTGTTCGCCAGCACCGATTGGGATTTCGCCGCAGACAACATCATGCTTGTCAGGGATGACGCGGCAACCGACGTTTCGAAAATCGTTGCTCCACCGTTCTCGCCCGAGCCGGAATTCCTCGATTTCGAGGGCTTCGTCGATGGCAATATCTCCAGGCGCCGCGTGCAACGAGGGGAACTGGGCTTCCTCAAGCCAGTGATCAGCCGCGCCTTCCTCGATCGGCATGGGCTGCGCTACGACGAGAAGCTGCGCCTGGGTGAAGACTATGAACTCTATGCGCGCGCGGTTGCCCATGGCGCGCGCTTCAAGGTCATCAAATCCTGTGGCTACGGCGCGATCGTGCGCGCCGATTCGCTGAGCGGACTGCACAAGACCCAGGACCTGAAGCATCTGGCCGATGCCGACCTGGCACTGCTTGCGATCGACAGTTTGCCGGAGGCATCGAAGGCTGCGCTGAGAAGGCACGAGCGGCACATCCGCGACAAATACCGGCTGCGGAAGTTTTTAGACGTGAAGGCTGAGCGCGGGTTGGCACCGGCCGCGGCCTACGCCTTGGCCGGCTCGTCCAACCTCACAGCCGTCGTCCGCGGCGTTGCCTCCGACAAGCTGGATGCGCTGTTTCGCCGCGCTGGCCTCGCCGCGAAGCGTCAGCATGTGCCGCCGCTGCGCTTCCTCATGGCCGGAACCAGCACGGCCAGCGATAGCTAGGCCCGTCAACGTGCGATGGCAGTAGCCACTCCGTTACCCTTAGGTCGGCTCGCACCATTTCAACGAGATTCATGAGTTTACGATCTAGGTGGTTGCCTATGGGCGCCGGGAATGGCAATCTATGTTGCGGTGCAGCAATTGTGGACGGCCAACGGAACTGGCCCGAGACATACCCTGTCGGAGGAGCTGGACGATGCAAGAAATGTCTTTTGAATGTGGACGGGCTCTAAGGCCGTTCACCAGCTCGACGATGACGGGGCGCTGACTACATGGCCTCGATCTTTCGCTTCCGATCGAGAGATCCGGCGCGCGACACGCAGACCGACACCTCGCGCCTCGATCGCTTGGCAAAGCTGCTGGACCAGGTCGCGGCCGAAATCGAGGCGGAGAAGAGCGGACTTGAGAACCGCTACAGGACAACGGCCACCAATGCCGCCTTTCTGGTCGAGGCGATGGAGAACGGTTCGGTCTCCTCGCGCAGGTCTTCCGAAGTCGGCGAACTGACCAGGTCGATTCTGAATTGCGAGCGGCGCATCGCAGCGCTGTCGCGCCAGATGCAGATGATGAAGGATCTCCGTCATTCGCTGGATGAAATCTTCGAGCCGAAGCGGCAGAACGGTCCCGACATGAGGACTGATTTTGTGAAGCCCGCCGATTCCGGCACAGGCTGAGCGAACACCCGGGTCGGCGCAATGGTTTAGGCACAACACGGAGCTTGGGAGCGACAGAGGTCAAGATCAGGTTGTTTCGTCACGGTTCGAACGATCGCTTTGGGGGCGCATAGCACAAGGTGAGTTTTGATATGAATGCAGATCTTAAAAGCACGTCCGCCCCGGCACCCCGCGGCACCCCGTTCACGCGCCCGATCCCAGGCAAGCTGCGGCCGCTCCGTTCAGACGGCGCGTTTCTGCTGATCGTTCTCGTCAGTCTGGTTGCGGGCCTGGTGCCCGTCCGTGCCCAGGATCTGCCAACCGCGCCGTCTTTTGTCGATGATTTCACCAGCCTCAGTCGCGCGCGCTGGTACATTTCCGACGGCTGGACGAACGGCAAGCATCAGAACTGCACCTGGTCCAAAAGCCTGATCGGGCTTTCCGACGGCATGCTGACGCTCGGTTTCGAGAAGCGCAAGCTGAAGGATCGCGAATTCGCCTGCGCCGAGATCCAGACCAAGCAGCGCTTCGGCTACGGCACCTACGAGGCGCGGATGAAGACCGACACGGGCTCCGGCGTCAACGCGGCATTCTTCAGCTTCGTCGGCGATGCCGACAAGCAGCCGCATGATGAAATCGACTTCGAGGTGCTGACCAAGGACACGTCCAAGGTTCAGGTCAACGCCTACATAGCCGGCAAAGGCAAGAACGAGAAACTGGTCGACGTCGCCGGCGGCACCGACAAGGCCTTCAACGACTACGCCTTCGTCTGGGAAAAGGACCGGCTGCGCTGGTACGTCAACGGCAAGCTTGTCCATGAGATCACCGATCCGGCGAAGCTGCCCACCCATTCGCAAAGGATCTATTTCAGCCTGTGGGGCAGCGATACGATGAAGGGCTGGATGGGGCCGTTCTCGGATCCGGGCCGCAAGCTCACCATGCAGGTGGATCGCGTTGCATTCACCGCACTCGGCCAGCCCTGCCAATTCCCGGAATCGCTGGCATGCAACACAAACTAGAAGCGCATCTGAACCGGCCGGGCCGAAGGTGGTCGGAAAACCGAAGCTTGAACAGGCCCGAAGCCTTGAACAGGAATGAAACCGAATGAATTTGACTGTCTTTGGAATCGGCTATGTCGGTCTTGTACAGGCGGCGGTGCTTGCCGAAGTCGGCCACCAGGTGGTCTGTGTCGACATCGATGCAAAAAAGGTCGAACGGCTCAACCAAGGCCATGTCCCGATCTTCGAGCCCGGTCTCGAAAATATGGTCAAGGAGAACCATGCCGCCGGCCGCATCAAGTTCACCACCGACGCCGCCGCGGCGATCAAGCATGGCCAGATCCAGATGATCGCCGTCGGCACGCCGCCGGGCGAGGATGGTTCGGCAGACCTCAAATATGTGCTGGCCGTCGCCGAGGCCATCGGTCGTGAGATGGACGCGCCCAAGATCGTCGTCGGCAAGTCGACCGTGCCGGTCGGCACCTGCGAAAGAATAAAGGCCAGGATCGCCGAGACGCTGAAGGCGCGCGGGCGCGAGGATCTGGTTTTCGACGTCGCCTCCAATCCGGAATTCCTCAAGGAAGGGTCCGCTGTGAGCGACTGCATGAAGCCCGACCGCATCATCGTCGGCACCAGCAACGAGGACACCGAGGCGGTGATGCGCGAGCTCTACGCGCCGTTCAACCGCAACCACGAAAAGATGATCGTGATGGACGTGCGCAGTGCCGAGTTCACCAAATACGCGGCCAATTGCATGCTGGCGACCAAGATAAGCTTCATGAATGAAATGGCCAACCTGGCCGAGCAACTGGGCGCCGACATCGAGGAGGTCCGCAAGGGCATCGGCAGCGACCCGCGGATCGGCTACCACTTCATCTATCCGGGCCTCGGCTATGGCGGCTCGTGCTTCCCGAAGGATGTGCGTGCCCTGATCAAGACCGCCGAGGCCGTCAAGTTCGACGCCAAGCTGCTGCGTGCCGTCGAGGAGCGCAACAACCAGCAGAAGTCGGTCTTGTTCGAGAAGGTGCACCGCTATTTCAAGGGCAATCTCAAAGGCAAGACCTTTGCGCTGTGGGGCCTGGCCTTCAAACCCAATACCGACGACATGCGCGAGGCCCCGGCCCGCACGCTGATGGAAGCGCTCTGGGCCGCCGGTGCCAATGTCCAGGCCTATGATCCGGAGGCGATGCAGGAATGCCAGGCGATCTACGGGCTGCGCGACGACCTGCAACTGTGCGGCACCAAGGAGGCCGCGCTGCGAGGCGCCGACGCGCTCTTGATCGTGACCGAGTGGAAGAGTTTCAGCGCGCCGTCCTTCGATGCATTGAAGAACGCGCTGACCAGGCCCGTCATCTTCGACGGACGCAATCTCTACGACCCCAAGGTCATCGCCCGCCACGGCATCGAATACCACAGCATCGGCAGAATGGCGGCGTGACGCTAGGGCGGTCCAGCAAGGAGCCAGGTCCATGAAAGTTCTGTTTGCAGGCGGCAACGGCTACACACCGCAGTTCAGCGGTGGCGTTCAGTCGAGCACGCACCATCTGGTCGAGCAGCTGCGCGAGCACGGTCATGACGCCTCGGTGCTGGCGGCGCTGTTCGGTGACGGCATGTTCGGTTTCAAGGCGCGCGCCAAGATGAAGCTCCTTCGCCAGCGCGCGGTCATCGACAGCTATCCCGGCTATCTTGTCGTGCGGGCGTGGTTTCCCTGGGAGGCGGCCCGCTTCGCCGTCGAACGGCTCGATCCCGATGTCGCCGTCGTGCAGTGCCACAAATCGGTGCCGATCGGAAAGGCGCTGCAGGCGCTCGGCGTGCCGCTGGTGGTCTATCTGCGGAACGTCGAATTCCACGAATTGGCCGGCGACCTGCGCGAATTGCATTCGGCGCTTTATATCGCCAACTCCGAATTCACCGCGCGCACCTATAAGGAAAAGTTCGGCATCGACTCGACCGTAATCCCGCCGACCATCAATCCCGGGCTCTACAGCACGCCGACCACCGGTGAATTCGTCACGCTGATCAATCCTTACAATGAAAAAGGGTTCGAACTCGCCGTGCGCATCGCCGGCCAATGCCCCGAAATCCCGTTCCTGTTCGTCGAAAGCTGGAAGCTCGACGACGACCACCGGGCGCAGATCGAACGGATCATCGCGCCGCTACGCAACGTCAGGCTGGAAAGCCGCACCAGCGACATGAAGACCGTCTATGGCCGCACCAAGATCCTGCTGGCGCCCAGCAAATGGGAAGAAGCTTGGGGGCGGGTGGCATCCGAGGCCCATTGCAGCGGCATTCCAGTCGTCGGATCCCGCCGCGGCGGCCTGCCGGAAGCGATTGGCGCCGGCGGCGTGGTGCTCGACTATGACGCACCGCTCGACGACTGGGTCGCCGCGGTCAGGCGACTATGGAGCGACAAGGCCGAGTACGACCGTCTGTCCGCGGCGGCGCAGCTGTTTTCGGAGCGGCCGCAAATGAACCCCGACAGCCAGTTCGCGACTTTTCTCGGCGTTCTCGACCGCGCCAGGCAAGGCGCGCTGGAGCGTGCCGCCTGATGCATTTCGTCCAATATCGTTTATGTCGCCCAACAGCCTGCTTTTGCGCCTGACCGGGGTGTGAGCGGCTTTGGGACAACAACGTGCACAACACCAGACGCTTGAAGCGCCTCGCACGGCGGCGACGGGCGTCAGCCCTCATCCGTGCGAGCAGATCACCGACCGGCCTCGAAAGATCGTCCATTCGATGAAGATTTGCTTCGTAGTTGATAAGTTCCCCTCTTTGTCGGAGACCTTCGTCCTTGACCAGATAGAAGGGTGCCTCGAGCGCGGCATGCAAGTCGGCGTCGTCTGCAACGAGACGTCCTTCGGCAAGGACAGCAACACCGACGATCGCCGCTGGCAGGCTCTCCCTGGCAAGGTCGTCTGCTGGTGGGGCGGGCTGGGGCGCTTTCGCCCGACGCTCAGGAAATGGTCGGGCAGGTTCTGGGATAAGCTCTCGACCGCCGTCGACATCGCTTTTGCGCGCAAATTGCAGAACGCCGATGTGATCGTCGCGCATTTCGGCAATAACGGCATGCGCGTCGCCCGCGCCATGAAACGAGGCCGGATTTCCGCTCCTTTGGTGACCATATTCCACGGCCGCGATGTGGGGGAACCGCTGCATGACAACACGCTCACGCGCTACAAGGTTGTCTTCGACAAGGGCGTTCTCCAGCTCCCGGTGAACGCGTTTTTCCGCGATGCCCTGATCGGCGTCGGAGCACCCCCGGCGCAAGTCATGGTTCACCATATGGGCGTGCGGCCCGGTGAGATCGGCTACCATTGGCGTTCCTGGGAACGGGACACACTGTCCTTCATCTCGGTCTGCCGGCTGACCGAAAAGAAGGGCATCGAATTCGCCCTTCGGGCGCTCGCCAGCCTGCAGCGGCGCGACTGGGTCTATTCGGTGATTGGCGGCGGCGAATTGCTGGAAGAGTTGAAGAAGCTCGCCGCAAATCTCGGCATTGCCGACCGGGTGACTTTCCTCGGGCCGCGTCCGCACGCCGAGGTCAAGCAGCGCCTGCGTGATGCCCACGTATTCCTGTTGCCGAGCGTTACCGCGCGAGACGGCGATCTCGAGGGTATTCCGGTCGCGTTGATGGAGGCTATGGCCGCCGGGCTGATCGTCGTCAGCACCTATCACTCGGGCATTCCCGAACTGATCGAGGACCAGGAGACAGGCTTCCTCGCACCGGAGCGAGACGTTGCGGCGTTGGCCCGCAAGCTTGTCTGGGTGGCCGAGAACCCGGACAAATGCGAGCGCATCGCACGTGCGGCGCGCCGTAAGATCGAGCAGGATTTCAACGCGGACGTGCTCAACGAACGTTTTGCGCAGATCGTTGCCCAGCTGGCCGAAGCCGGACGCCCGGCATGAACGCCAACCCGCCCCCCCAGTTCGGTCGTGTCGCCCTGCGCGGCGGCGTGGTGACGATCGGCGCGCAAGGCTTCAAGATGGCGATCCAGTTTCTCTCCGTCATCGTGCTTGCGCGTCTGCTCGTGCCCGAGGATTTCGGCCTGGTGGCTTCCGTCGGTCCGATCGTGGCCTTTGTGGGGCTGCTTCAAAACCTTGGCCTGCAGCAGGCTGTGGTCCAGCGCAAGGATATCAGCACGGAGCAGCTCAACCAGGTGTTCTGGATCAGTGCGTTGGTTGGGCTGGGCAGTGCCGCGATGGTGGCATGCCTGGCGCCCGCCATCGCCGCCTTCTACGGCGATCAACGCATGGTCGGGATCACCATCGGCTCTGCCTTGCCGCTGCTGCTTGGCAGCCTCGCCGCGGTGCCGCTGGCGCTGATGAACCGTCACTTGCGCTTTGGCCAGCTCGCGCTGAACGACGTGATTACCGCCGCTGCCGGACTTGCGACTACCGCAATCGCCGCCTATGCGGGACTGGGCTATTGGTCGCTGGTCATCGGCCCGGCGGTATCGGCTGTTGTCGCGCTGGCCGCGGCATGGCAGGTGGCGCGCTGGACGCCGTCTCGGCCGGACCTGAAGGTCGATACCGACATATTGTCCTTCGGCGCCAATCTGACCGGCTTCAATCTGGCCAACTTCTTCTCGCGCAATCTCGACAACATCCTGATCGGAAAATATTCGGGCGCGATCGAGCTCGGCTATTATGACCGCGCCTACAAGCTCCTGCTGTTTCCGCTGCAGAACATCAACCAGCCACTGACACGCGTGATGGTGCCGCTGCTGAGCCGCATCCATGAGGACAAGGCGCGGTTTCGCGACATCTATGTGCGAACCAACTGGATGCTGGCGGCCGTCACCATGCCCGGCATCGCGGCGCTGACGCTGACGTCGGACCAGGTGGTGGGGCTTCTCTTCGGCGAGCGCTGGGCGGCGGTGGCGCCGATTTTCGCCTGGCTGGGCATCGCCAGCCTGATCCAGTCCGTCTCGAGCACCACGGGATGGATCTTCATCTGCCAGGGCAAGACCAAGACCATGTTCCACTGGGGCATCTACTCGTCGCTGACGACGGTCGCCGCCTTCATCATCGGATTGCACTGGGGGGCCGTCGGTGTCGCGGCGGCCTATGCAATCAGCGGCTATGTGCTGCGCGTCCCGGTGCTCGCCGTCCTGGTCCACCGGGTCGGCCCGGTGACCGCAGCCGACTTCCTGATCATGCAGGGGCTTTTCATCGCATCGTCGCTGCTTGCCTGGTCCGTGTACCGCGAGTTGCCGGCATCGCTGACCGGTCAGTCAGACCTGCTCGCGGTGGTCCTGGCGGTTGCCCTCAACTATTCGATCGGCCTGGTCCTCATGCTTGCCCTTCGCCAATCGCGCAGCGCCCTGTTCACCACGCTTTCCAGCGCCATGCGTAACGCCCGCTAGGCGAGCGATCACCGGCCTCAAAAGCTCACCTGCCGACATCGCCGACGCATGCTCCTCAAGCACTGCCTGAAGGCTCGTCCTGCGATAGAGGTCGAGATTGGCGGTAAGTCTGCCGAGCTTCTCGCTCGCTTCCTCGGGCGTCACCGTATCGATGTCGAGCAGCAGGTCGGCGACGCCGATCCGCTTGGCAAGTTCCTTGGTCTTGAATTCATAGGCGATCGGCAGCACCGGCGTGCCGACGCAGAGCGACATGATCATCATGTGCATGCGTGTTGCGACGACAAAGTCGAAGCCTTTCACCAGGGCCATCAATTGCTCCGGCGTGTGGAACGAAGCGTCCACGCTGACATGTTCGGCGATCTCCGGATCGAGTTCGGCAACGATAGCCCGCGCCGTCTTGGAATCGTCATGGGCGTATTCCGGCACGCCCTGGCAGGTGGAGACGAAGGTGACCTCCTTGGCGTGGTCCCTGACGAGGATAGTCGCGATCTCGCGGATCGAGTCGATGTAGCGGCGCATGCCGCCCTCGCCGTCGCTGACATAGTTCCAGTGACGGACGGAAATGGCGACGCGGCCGGTGACGGTCGCCGACTGGCCGGAGGCCAGAATTTTTCCGATCCTGTCAGTGTCGGCCAGGGCAAAGACGGCGTCGGCCACGACGTGGCATTTGCCGGGGTTTTTCACCATGTCCACAATGTGGCCCCGCGAACGTTCGTCGCGCAGCAGGATGAGCGGGCTCCGGTCGAAGATCGGGCTCAACTCCTGGCGATTGTAACTTTTGTTGAACGGGCCGAGCGATTGTGTGAAGAAGACCGGGTCCTTGCCCAGAATCGCGTCGATCCTGAATTGATTGAGGCGCCGCTCCAGATTGTAGGTCTCGACGAGATAGGTTCCGCCTGTCGTGACCACGAGATCGGCGTCTTTGTAGATCTCGAGACCACGGCGATTGCTTGAGCTGAACAAACGCCCGACAACGCCGCGGATGCCGAACCGCCGCAGGGCATTGAGGACGAGCCGATTGTAGATCGGCTTGAACAGGTTCTTCAGCCCGCTGCCGTATTTGTAGCGGAACAGCGATTCCGACAACAGCTTGTGGAATTCGAGGTCCGGATAGTCCTTCTTCGTGTAGAGCCTCGCCGCCACCTCCGGCTGGCTGTCGAAGACGTAGAACTGGATATCGTCCTGCACGATCGTCTTGAAAACATGGCGAATCGCCAGGAGAATCGCTGCATCCCCGGTATTCAGGCAGACGGTGTTTTCAACCGCGATCTTCATGGAATGACCTCATTTCGTGAGTAGTCCCGTGCTTCCATCGACGGGCGCGAAGGGGCGAATTGCAGGCGGGTTGGCCGAAAATGCTGCACGCCAAGGATGGTCCTCGCGTCGTGATTATTGGCGCGCAGTCCGATGGCAGGCCAGCGCGCGGTCCATGCGGCCCAAGCAGAGCGAGATTAACCCATCGATTTTGCAGTGCAACAAAAAACGTGGATCTTTGCTACGCTGCAACCAAAAATGTTGCGATGCAGCAAGAGGTGTACTAGCATCGTCGCGGGCGGGCCAACAGCGGTCGAGTTTTCATGCTGCATGTCTTGTACTTGGTACACGACGTCTCCGACCCGGCAGTGCGCCGGCGGATCATAATGCTCAAGGCAGGCGGCGCCCAGGTTACGCTGGCGGGCTTTCGTCGTACGGCAAGCGCAGTTGCTGATGTCGAGGGCTTGCAGCCGGTCGATCTCGGCCCGACTCGTGATGGCCGATTCGCCCAACGTCTGGCCGCGATCATGAAGGCGGTGGTCTCGACCGGCTCGAAGCTGGGCTCAATGCCACGGCCCGACCTCATTATCGCGCGCAATCTGGAAATGCTGGCGCTTGCCCGCCGCGCCAGGTCGGCTTTCCAGGCAACAGTGCCGATCGTCTACGAGTGCCTGGACATCCATCGCCTGCTGCTTCGCGACGATCCGCTGGGCTGGGCGATGCGCGGTGCGGAACGCTTCCTGGCCAAGGATGTGAAGCTTCTGGTGACCAGCTCTCCGGCCTTCATCGCCAACTATTTCAAGCCGTTCGGACAGGTTGCCGCCCCGGTCGAACTGCTCGAAAACAAGCATTTCGAGCCGGCCGCAGCTTCGCTGGATGACCGCATTACGGCGGAGAATCCCGTTGCGCCGCCGTGGCGAATCGGCTGGTTCGGTGCGCTCCGCTGCCGTCGCTCCCTGGAGCTTCTGGCCGAATTTTCGCGACGCCTCGACGGCCGCTTTGAAATCGTCCTCAGAGGCCGGCCGGCGCTGTCCGAATTTCCCGATTTCCATGGTTTTGTTCAATCGGAACCCTGGCTGTCGTTTGGCGGGCCCTACCGCAATCCCGAGGACATGGCGGCGATCTACCACGAGGTTCACTTTTCCTGGGCCATCGACTTTTTTGAGCAGGGCCTGAACTCCGAATGGTTGCTGCCCAACCGGCTCTATGAGGGCTGCCGCTTCGGAGCCGTGCCGATTTCGATGGGAACCACCGAAACCGGCCGGTTCCTCGACCGACAAGGCATCGGGGTTCTTTTGTCAGAAGCCACGCCCGAGGCGCTCGAAGCCGCCGTCGGCACGATGGAGCAGCATCGGTTCGAGACATTGAGGGCGCGTGTTCTCGCCCGCAATCCGCGCACCTGGAGCCACGACCGCGCCGATTGCCGGGCGTTTGTCGAAAAGCTCCGCGGGCTGACTGCGGCTCCCGGCCCATATGCTGCCGAAGCATTGGCATAGAAGGACTGCCGATGACGCAAACCGACATTCCATCCTGCATGATCGTGGTTCCATGCCTGAACGAAGCGGCCCATATCGGCGCATTGCTTCGAGAGCTTCGCCCTGCGGCCGAGAGGCTGGGCGCCGTGATCATCGTTGCCGATGGCGGCAGTACCGACGGCACCAGGACGATCGTCGCGGATATCGCCGCAAAAGATCAGCGGGTTACCCTGCTGCACAATGAAAAGCGCTTGCAGAGCGCGGCGATCAATCTCGCCGTCGCCAGATTCGGGGAAGGCGTCGACTATCTCATTCGCATCGATGCGCACGGCGGCTATCCCGCGGATTATTGCGACCGGCTGATCGAAGAAGCGCAGACCACCGGCGCGGATTCGGTCGTCGTCTCGATGCTGACCAGTGGCAGCGGCATGGTTCAGAAAGCAGCGGCAGCGGCGCAGAATTCCAGGCTCGGCACCGGCGGCTCCAAGCACCGGCACCTTTCGGCGGGGGAGTGGGTCGATCATGGCCACCATGCGCTGATGCGGATATCGGCCTTCACCGCGGTCGGCGGCTATGACGAGACGTTCAGCCACAATGAGGATGCCGAACTCGACTATCGGCTCCGCCAGGCCGGCTACCGCATCTGGATGACCGGCAAGACGCAGATGGTCTACTACCCGCGCTCCTCGCTGAAGGGCCTCTATTTTCAGTATCTCGGCTATGGCCGTGGTCGGGCGAAGAACGTTCTCAAGCACCGCATGATCCCGAAGATCCGGCAAATGGTGCCGCTTCTGGTGTTCCCCGTGGTTCTTCTCGCCGCCTTTTCCTTCGTCCACTGGCTGGCGGCCGTGCCGCTTTTGCTATGGGCGTCGGTCTGCCTCGGCTACGGCTTTTGGACCGCCGTTAGCCGGCGCAAACCCGACATTGCGCTTGCCGGGGTCTCGGCAATGGTTATGCATTTCGGCTGGTCGGTCGGTTTCTGGCTGCAACTGCTCGCACCGCGACCGCAGCGCGAGGTAGCGTGATGGACCCGGTCAGGAAAAATCGAAGCATCGATATCTGCATCTGCACATTTCGCCGGCCGGAGCTTGCCGACACGCTTCGCTCCATAGCGGCCATGGATATGCCCGTGGGATTCGACGTCGGTGTCATCATTGCGGACAACGACGATACGCCGACGGCCGAAACGCTGGTCGCCAGGCTGTCGGGGGAGTTGAAGCTGCCGGTAACCTACCGCCACGCTCCGGCCCGCAACATCTCGATCGCGCGCAACGCTTGCCTCGATGCAAGTGCGATGGATTTCGTCGCCTTTATCGACGACGACGAGACGGCCACCGCCGGCTGGCTTGCCGAACTGGTGGCGACGGCGGAAGCAACTGGTGCTGCGGCCGTTCTCGGGCCGGTGCGGGCCCGTTACCGGCCGGATGCGCCCGACTGGATGCGCGAGGGCGATTTCCACTCGACCCTGCCGGTCTGGGTCCGCGGCGAGATCCGCACCGGCTATACCTGCAACGTCCTGCTCAGGATTGGGGCTGAGAGCCTGCGCGGCCGGCGCTTCAGCCTGGCACGTGGCCAGACCGGCGGCGAAGATACGGAATTCTTCGACCAGATGGTCAAGGCCGGCGGCCGCATCGCCTTTTCGCCGGAGGCTTGGGTCGACGAAGCGGTGCCACCTGCCAGGGCGGCATTCGACTGGCTCGGCCGCCGCCGGTTCCGCGTCGGGCAGACGCACGGTCATCTTCTGGGGCGCAATGTACACGGCCTTGCCCGGCTCAAGCAGGTCGGCATTGCCGCGGCAAAGGCCGCCTACAGTTTCCTGTCGGCAATTCCGGTCGCCATCGACCCCGTGCGCCGGAACCGCAGCCTGCTTCGCGGCATTATGCATGTCGGCGTCGTCAGCGGCCTCGTCGGGGTTCGTGAAATTCGCCAATACGGTCTGTCTTCGCCGCAGCAAGGGGGCAAGCGTGCAGCCTGACGTGAGCTTCGTGATTGCCGCCTACAATGCCGAGGCGACCATCGATCGGGCGATCGCCAGCGCCATTGCCCAGCGCAATGTCAGCGTCGAGGTCATCGTCGTCGACGACGGGTCGGCCGACCGGACGCTCGATCTGGCGAGATCCTACCCCGAAGGCATCGTACGCGTGGTCGCGCTTGAGCAAAACCGTGGCCCCGGCGGCGCCAGGAACGCCGGCCTTGAACTTGCCCGCGGCAGGTGGGTCGCGGTCCTCGATTCCGACGACGCGGTCTATCCCGGGCGAATCTGCACCATGATCGAACGCGCGGAGAAGGCGGGCGCCGAGATCGCGGTCGATAATCTGCAGGTCGTTCGCGAGGATGGCGTTGCCGAAGAGACGATGTTCCCGGCCGACTATCTGGAAGGGCTCGGTGAAATCTCGCTGGCGGATTACATCGCCGGCAATGTGGTCTTCGAATCGAGATTCAATCTCGGCTATCTCAAGCCGATCTTCCAGCGCCGGTTCCTGAACGAAAACGGGCTCCGCTACGATGAAAGCTTGATCATCGGCGAAGACTATATCCTCCTGGCCAATGCTCTGGCCAAAGGCGGCAAATGCGTGGTCGAACCGACGACGGGCTATGTCTACCACATCCGCACCGGCTCCATTTCCCGGGTGCTGGAGCTTCATCACGTCGAGGCGATGCGCAGGGCCGATGCCATCTTCGCGAGAACCCATTCCATGGATGCTGCGGCCGCGGCGGCGTTTGCCAGGCGCGCTCGCAGCCTGCGGCGGGCGGCGTCATTCCTGTCGCTGGTTCAGCACATCAAGGCGCGGTCCCCGCTCAAGGCGATATGGACGGCGCTCAGCGATCCGGCGGCGGTTCGGCATATGAGCATGCCGATCGCCGTCCGGCTGCGAAGGGTAGCGGCACAGTTTGCCGTAGTGGCGGGGAGGTGAAGGGCTGCGGGCGAATGAAGATAGTTTTCGCCGCCTGCGACGGGTTGAAATCGATCAGAAGGAATATGCAATGAAGAAAGTCAGGAAGGCAGTCATACCGGTGGCAGGGCTTGGAACGCGGTTCCTGCCGGCGACCAAATCCATGCCGAAGGAAATGCTGCCGGTGGTCGACAGGCCTGTCGTGCAATATGCGGTGGATGAGGCGTTCGAGGCAGGCATCGAGCACATCGTCTTCGTTACCGGCCGCAACAAGGCGGTGATCGAGGACTATTTCGACCTGCATCCTGAACTGATCGGAACCCTGGAGCAGAGCGGCAAGAAGGCGCAGCTTGAAGCGCTCGAAAGCCTGCTTCCCGTCGCCGGCGCGACGAGTTTCATCCGCCAGCAGTCGCCGCAGGGCCTCGGCCATGCCGTGTGGTGCGCGCGCGAAGTCATCGGCGACGAGCCCTTTGCATTGCTTTTGCCCGACATGGTGTCCTTTGGCGGGCGCGGCTGTCTCGCCGAAGTCGCCGATCTTTATGCACAGACCGGCGCAAACGTCATCGCCGTCGAGCGCTGCGACCCGACCGAGACCAGCAAATACGGCATTGTCGGCCGCGGCGCGGATGTCGGCACTGGCTTCGAGGTGACGGCCATGGTCGAAAAGCCGGCTCCGGCCAACGCCCCGTCGAACTTTTACATCAACGGCCGCTACATCCTGCAGCCCGAGATATTCTCGCTGCTGGGCAGCCAGCAACGCGGCGCCGGCAACGAGATCCAGCTGACCGACGCGATGGTGCGCCTCGCACAGACGCAAGCCTTCTTCGCCCAGCCTTTCGACGGCCGCATGTTCGACTGCGGTTCGAAGGAGGGCTTTATCCAGGCCAATATCGCTTTCGCGCTGGCGCGGGAGGACATGAAGGGCCAGATCTTCGATATGCTGCAGGAATTCGTCCGGTCGCACCAGCGTCGGGAAGAAGCCGCATAATGTCCTTTTTTTTGAGGCATTGTGGGTGCGGCTGATGACGCAGGACAGGCCGTTGCGCCGCGCGTAACGCGCACTGTCCGGCGCAAGGTTTGCACCCTATGTCCCGACCTTCGAGGCGGTAGCGCCTGCAAACTAGAATTGGACCGAAGATGAACTATGCCAATTTTCCTGTCGAGAAGAGGACGCCATTGCCGGCTTCGAGTGCGGCAAACGCCGAAGACTTCATCGACATCGAGCGCCTGCTTGGCATGGCCGCACGGCAGGCGAAAGTGGTTGCCGCCTGTGCCGTCATCGGTCTCTTTCTCGGCGTCCTCTACTTGCAGACGACGCCTCCTACCTATGTGGCGACGAGCAGCGTGCTGATCGACGAAGGATTGAACAAGGTCGTCGACGACATTTCGGCGGCGTCGGTCAGCATGCAGACCGACTCCGCCGTTCTGAGCCAGATCGAAATTCTGCAGTCGGCCAGGCTGGCGGGGGTGGTCGTCGACAAGCTGAAGCTCGATCAGAACGACGCTTTCATGAACCCTCCGACGTCGGCTCTGTCGAAGGTCGCAGGCTTTGTACGCGGTATCATCCAGTCTGTCCGCCCCAAGCGCGCCGCTAGCACGACCGACGTCACTCAGCTTGATGCTGCGACGCGTGACGCGATCACCGCATCGTCGTCGCCCCGCGACTACGCAATCTTCAAACTGCAGAACCAACTCGACGCCGAGCGGATCGGCCGAAGCTTTGTCATCAGCATCTCCTTCCAGGCGACGGATCCGGCGCTTGCGACCGCCATCACCAAGGCCTATGCCGACGCCTATCTCGCCGATCAGCTCGATGCCAGCTTCGACGCGACCGAGCGGGCGGCGGTCTGGCTGCAAGGCCGGCTGACCGAGCTTCGTGAGAGCTCCCAGGCGGCCGCACTGGCGGTCGAAAAGTTCAGGGCCGAACATGGATTGGCCGTCAATGACGGCCAGCTGATCAGCGACAAGCAACTGTCCGATCTCAACACCCAGCTGATCGTCGCGCAGGCCGATACCGCACGTGCCGGCGCCCGTTATCAGCAGTACAAGTCGATCGTCGAAAGCGGCTCGGACAATGCGTTCAAGGACGCTGCGATATCGAACGACCAGCCGAGCAGCTCGGTCATTACGACGCTGAAGAACCGCTATCTCACCGTCGCCAAGCGGCAGCAGGATGTCGAAGCCAATTTCGGCCCGCAACATCCGCAGGCCGTCGCGCTCGCCAAGGAGAAGGCCGACATATCGGCGCAGATTTTCGGCGAGCTGAAGCAGCTCACCGAAAGCTACCGCAACGAATACGAGGTCGCTCTGGCGCGCGAGACCGCGCTCCGCGCAAATGTCGCCTTGGCGGCAGGCAAGAGCTCCATCGACAACCAGTCGCAGGTCAAGTTGCGTGAACTGGACCAGAAGGCGACGGCGCTCTCGACGCTCTATCAGACATTCCTGAACCGCTATGAGGAGGCTGCACAGCAGCAATCCTTCCCGGTCGGCAAAATCCGGGTCATCTCTGATGCGACGATGCCGCAGTCGGCCGCAACCCCGCGGACGGCCATCGTGCTGGGGCTTTCGCTGGCGCTTGGCATAATGATGGGGGCCGGGGTTGGCGGCCTGAATGAATTCAGGGAACGGTTCTTCAGGACCGGCGAGGATGTGCGCGACCGCGTCGGCCTCAAATTCCTCGGCTACCTGCCGGTCATCGGCAAGGCTGGGAAGGACGATCAGCGCGACGACGGTCAGCCCGACGTCAAGGCCGCCGAAACCAGGACCGCCAAGTCCTCCAAATCCCAGTCCTCCAAAACATTGTCGGCAGCCGAAAAACGTGCGCGCATGCGGGTAACCGTCGATGCACCGGCGTCAATGTTCTCCGAGACGCTGCGCAACGCCAAGATCGCCTTCGATGTCGTGATGGAAGGCCAGGGCAGCCGGGTCATTGGTGTGATCTCGGTGCTGCCCGGCGAAGGCAAGTCGACGGTTGCCGCCAATCTTGCCGGGCTGCTTGCCGCCAACGGATCGAAAACGCTGCTGATCGACGGTGACCTGCGCAACCCCGGCCTCAGCCGCAGCCTTGGCATGGAGGCCGAGCAAGGCCTGATGGAAGCAGTGGTGAGCGGGCGGACCTGGCAGTCGGTCGGCAAGATCGACCGGCAGACCAAGCTGGCGATCATCCCGGCCGTCCTGCGTGGCCATTTTTCGCACACCAGCGAGCTTCTGTCTTCGGCCGGCATGCGGCGCTTCATTGACAATGCCAAGGAAACTTTCGAATACATCATCGTCGATCTGCCGCCGCTCGGGCCAGTCGTCGACGCCAAGGCCTTCGCCCCGCTTGTCGATGGTTTCGTGCTGGTCGCCGAGTGGGGACGCACGCCGCGGGCAATGGTGCAGTCCGTGCTGAGCTCAGAACCCTATATCGCCAAGAAGATCGTCGGCGCGGTTCTGAACAAGGTCGAATTGAAGAAACTGGCCAAGTATGGCTCGATCGGCGGCTCCGAAAGATTCTTCGACAAATATTCGAGCTATTATCTGGAAAAATCGGAAGCGCGCACAAAGGCGGCCGCCTGAGCGACGATATCGCGCTCAGGAAAATATCAGCCTGGCGCGTTTGTCGGCGATCCTGACTGCGGTCAGCCGGCCGCTTTGGAAGGCGCCCGTGTCGATGCCAAGCCGGCGTCCCTCGAGCTTCGGAAACTCGACCGGCGTATGCCCGTGCACCACATAGCGGTCAAGAAGATGCGCGGCTTCGAAGAACTCCGAGCGGATGTTGAGCAGGTCGTCCTCGTCTTGTGCGGCGAGGTCGATGCCCGGCCTGATGCCGGCATGAACGAATACGAATCTCGCCGAACAGACCATGACCGGCAGCGCACGCATGAAACTGACGTGGTCGGCGGGAATGATCTCCCGAATGCGCCCGTCGACCTCCTCGTTTGAACCGTAGAGATCGGCCATGCGGTCCGGGTCGACGCCGTAGGAAAACAGCGTTTGCAGGCCGCCTATCGCCAGCCACGACTCTCTCGAAATGATCCCGTCGAGATAGTTCAGCATCACGACTTCGTGGTTACCGGCAAGGCAGATACGCTGGAAGCCTTGGAGTGGCGGCGCCAGCAGATGATCGAGCACGCGCGCCGACTGCGGGCCACGATCGACGTAGTCGCCAAGCATGATAATGAGCTTGCGCCCCTCGAAAGACGCAGAATCGAGCAGGATGTTCTGCTCCAGGGAGCGAAGCTCCTTATAGCAGCCATGCACGTCGCCGATCGCATAGACGACTGAGTCCCGGATATCGATCTCGAGCCGCTGGCGCGCCGCGGTCCGGGTGTTTCTCGATCGCTGGAACAAGGTCACGAATGGCGTCCCGTATGGCTATGAATGCGCCTCGATCTCGAAACAACATGGCGACGCAGCGCGTGGATACCATGTCTGGCACCGGTCGTTCCATACCGGAGCTTCGAACGCAACTCGGCTTCGGCGTTCTTACAGGCCGATCCCGCGGCCCTTCAGTGCTGCGGTGATCTCGTCGAGGATGGTGGGGTCGTCGATCGTCGCCGGCATGGCCCATTCCTCCTTGTCGGCGATCTTCTGCATGGTGCCGCGCAGGATCTTGCCGGAGCGCGTCTTCGGCAGGCGCTTGATCGTCACTACCGTCTTGAAGGCTGCGACAGGGCCGATCCGTTCGCGCACCAGCGTGACCACCTCGCTCTCGATGATCCCTGCATCGCGGTCGACGCCCGCATTCAGCACGACGAAGCCGAGTGGAACCTGGCCCTTCATCGCATCGGCAATGCCGACGACGGCGCATTCGGCAACGTCGGGATGCGCGGCCAGCACCTCCTCCATGGCGCCGGTCGAGAGCCGGTGGCCGGCGACATTGATGATGTCGTCAGTGCGGGCCATGACATAGAGATAACCGTCCTCGTCCATCATGCCGGCATCCGCGGTCTTGTAGAAGCCGGGGAATTCCTCGAGATAGGCTTGGCGAAACCGCTCGTCGGCATTCCACAGCGTCGGCAGGCAGCCGGGGGGCAACGGCAATTTCACCACGACATTGCCAAGCGCACCACGCTTGACCTCATGCCCGGCATCGTCGAGCACGCGGATGTCATAGCCGGGCATCGGCACGCCGGGCGAGCCGTATTTGACCGGCAGCAGGCCCAGTCCGGCGGGGTTGATGGTCATCGGCGAGCCGGTCTCGGTTTGCCACCAATGGTCGATCACCGGCACATTCAATTTCTGCTCCGCCCATTTGATGGTTTCCGGATCGGCGCGCTCGCCGGCGAGGAACAAAGTACGAAATTTGGACAGGTCGTATTTCGGGACGAATTCGCCCTTCGGGTCCTGTCCTTTGATGGCGCGGAAGGCGGTTGGCGCGGTGAACAGCGCGACGACGCCGTGCTCGGCAATCACCCGCCAATAGGTGCCGGCATCGGGCGTGCCGACCGGCTTGCCCTCGAACAGCACGGTCGTGCAGCCATGCAGCAGCGGGCCGTAGACGATGTAGGAATGGCCGACCACCCAGCCGACATCGGAAGCCGCCCAAAACACTTCGCCCGGCTTGACGCCGAACTCGTTTTCCATCGACCATTTCAGCGCGACCATATGGCCGCCATTGTCGCGCACGATGCCTTTCGGCTGGCCGGTCGTGCCCGACGTGTAGATGATGTAGAGCGGATCGGTGGCAAGCACCGGAACACAGTCGACATTGGCGCCGGCGGCCCGCTCACGCGCCACGGCGTCGGCATAGTCGATATCGTGATTTTCCCTGAGCTCGCAGCGCAATTGGTCGCGCTGCAGGATGAGGCAGGCTTCGGGCTGGTGCCGCGACATCTCGATCGCTTTGTCAAGCAGCGGTTTATAGGCAACGACGCGCCCTGGCTCCAGGCCGCAGGAAGCGGAGATGATCAGCTTCGGCTTGGCGTCGTCGATGCGGGTGGCGAGCTCATGCGAGGCAAAGCCGCCGAAGACCACCGAATGTACGGCGCCGATCCGCGCACAGGCAAGCATGGCGAAGGCTGCTTCCGGCACCATCGGCATGTAGATGATGACGCGATCGCCCTTTTGGATGCCGCGATTCTTGAGCACCGAGGTCAGCGCGACCACCTCGCGCTTCAACTCGGCATAGGTGAATTTTCTGATTGTGCCCGAAATCGCGCTGTCATGAATCAACGCGATCTGGTCGGCACGGCCGCCCGCCACGTGGCGGTCGACGGCATTGAAGCAGGTGTTGCAGGAAGCGCCGTTGAACCACCGGCCATAGACGCCGGCATTGGCGTCGAACACGGTCTCGAAGGGCGAGAACCAGTCGATAGCGCCCGCGGCATCGGCCCAAAACTTTTCCGGGTCGCGTTTCCAGCCGTCATAGATCTCGTGGTAGCGTGACGCCATCCAGCTTCCTCCCCAGGAATGTTTGCTGTCCTTGAAATAGCGTATGCTGGTTTGTGTAACCATGTATTTGTGCGTTTCGTTTGCTGTCGTTCTAACTTGGCCGCAAGTGCGGGTCATGGTGGTCTGGGGGCCGGTATCGTTCGAATTTTCGGCATTAGGGGCAGGGCGCGATGAAATTGCGATATGAGCTTGGGTTTGCCGCGGTTGCGACGCTGGCGGTGGTGCTCGCTTCAGCTGCTCAGGCAGGCGACGCGGCGGCTCGGCGCGTCATCGGCTTTTCGCCAGACGGCGACTACTTCGCCTTCGAACAGTACGGCACGCTCGATGCCGGTGCTTCGGATTCGGGCTGGTCGGAGATCGACATCATCGACACCCGCACCGATCAGTTCGTCGGCGGCAAGCCGATCCTCGTCGTCGACGAGACGGAGGATTCGACGCTGACACTTGCGCAGGCAAGGGCACAGGCCGCGGAGCAGGCGGCGCCCTTGCTGGCCAAGTATTACATAGCGCCGCGTGGCGAGCGGACTGCCTTGGACAGGTTCACCTTTCCCGACGACATGGTCGCCTACAACGACATTGCGCGCCTCGAGCAGGTTTCGCAACAATGGCTTTCGCCGACCTATGACGAGCTTGGCATCTCGACCATTCAGCTCGAGCAGATTCTTGCCGATAGCACGGCGGATTGTTCAGCGAGTTTCGACGGGGCACAGCAGGGCGAGATGACCGGCAAGGCGCTCGGCTTTCGCCTGACGCTGCAGGCCAGGACGGCCATCCGATCAAGGTGTTGCACGAGGACAGGACTGTACCCGGTTCGAGGAATTGCCCGACCTCCTATAGCCTGTCGGAATCCTACACCTTCACCCCAGACGGCAAAGCGGGCGTGGTTGTCGTGCTCGTGCAGCGCTTCAGCCAGGGATTTGAAGGGCGTGACCGCCGTTTTCTCGCCGTGACAGGCCAGGTGCACTGAGGCAACGCGCACGGAAGTAGTCCGCTACCCGAGTTGTTGTCCCTAAAGCGGGAGGGCAGCGAGCATAAGTCCGACCCCGCCGACGATCAGCAAGGCGGCTGCCAGCATCTTTCCATGGCGCTCGAAACCCGTCGGCGCCCGATCCCAATTGTAACGCATGATCGAACTCCCCAAACCCGCAGATTCTTTATCTTACGCAGGGTGAGGAGGGCAACTGTCTGACGGTACGCGGCGTTGCCGATGTCGGTCCTATCACCGACTATTTCTAGGGCATTCTCCGCCGCTACATGCCCCAGCGCAGCGCGGCCGTATGTACCGGTGCATCCCACCAAACAGCCGCCTCGTCGTCGAGCATGCTCAGCGTGATCGAACAGCCGGCCATGTCGAGGGAGGTAACATAGGACCCGACCAGCGACCGGGTTACCGTGACGCCGTGCTTCTCGAAGAGTTTGCGGGCGCTGTTGTACATCAGGTAAAGCTCCATCAACGGTGTGCCGCCAAAGCCGTTGACGAAGAGCAGTGCCTGGCCTCTGGCACCGTCGCCCAGGTCACCCAGGATTGCGGTACAGATCTCGTCGGTGATGGCGTCGGCGCTTTTCAATGTGTCACGCCGCCTTCCGGCCTCGCCATGGATGCCGACCCCGAACTCCATCTCGCCGTCGCCGATATCGAAGGTCGGCCTGCCCGCCGCCGGCACGGTGCAACTGGTCAGCGCCACGCCCATCGAGCGCGTCGCGCCGTTGACGCGCTCGCCCAGCGCCTTCAACGGCTCCAGTGGCATGCCTTCTTCGGCCGCCGCGCCGACGATTTTCTCGACCACCAGCGTACCGGCGACGCCGCGCCGGCCGGTTGTGTAGGACGAGTTTTCGACCGCGACGTCGTCATTGGTCACGATTTGCATCACGCCTTCCGACATTTCAGCGGCCATGTCGAAATTCATCACGTCGCCCTCGTAGTTCTTGACGATGAACAGGCAGCCGGCGCCCGTATTGACGACTTCGGCCGCCGCCATCACCTGGTCAGGCGTCGGCGAGGTGAATACCTGGCCGGGGCAGGCGGCATCCAGCATGCCGTGCCCGACGAACCCACCATGCAGCGGCTCGTGACCCGAGCCGCCGCCGGAGATCAGCGCCACCTTGCCCGGCTTGAGCAGCTTGCGGCGGATGAATTTGTGTTCCTCGCCAAGCGCCAGGATATCGGCATGCGCTGCAACGAAGCCGTCGAGGCTCTCGGTCAGCACCGTATCGACCGAATTCAGAAATTTCTTCATGGCTGTCCTCCCGAAATAGCCCAGCGTCAGCTGCCCTTGCCGGCGATGCTGGTGATCTTCTGGATGAAATCGTTGACCGCCCGGTCGAGCGCCGCGTTCTGCTTGTCGTCGCCGAAATCGGGAACGATCAGCGAGACATGACGTGTCTTGCGCATGCCTGCGGCCAGCGACATCTTTCCCGGATGCGCCCGATGGTAGGCCTCAAGGAAATGATCGCGTTCGACCGGGCTGAAATGGCAGACGGAGAAGATAGCCGGCAAATGCTTCGACGGGATCGGCGTCGAGTAGGCTGGGCTTGAAATCTGCGTGACGAAGCTGCGGTGTTTTCCAAGCGCGTCGGCGAGGCGCTGGCGCATGCCGGACGGGCGCTGGTCGATCACCTGCGACAGGATCGTCTTGTAGGCGCGGATCGCCTCTTCGGGGCCGGATTGCGACGCCTTGTCAGCCATGCCGGGGCCTAGATCGAAACGTCCGCGATGGCCGCCTTGGCCATCGCGAGTTGGGCGGGAGCGACGGAGAGGTCACGCAGGCCGGTTTCGAGCAGCGCCGGGATCGAGGCGGGGTCGCCGCCGGCATCGCCACACAGGCTGACCGGGATATTATGCCCGCGGCCGAAGGCCGCAACGGAGGCGATCAGCCGGAGCACGGCCGGGTGCCTGACGGAATTCAGATGTGCGACCGACGCATTGTCGCGCGCGGCCGCCATCACGTATTGGGTCAAATCATTCGAACCGATCGAGAAGAAGGCGGCCTTGGCGAATGCCTCCGGTGCGATGGCCACCGACGGCACCTCGACCATGATGCCAAGCGGCGGCATTTTGTGCGCGATGCCGCGCGCCAAAAGGTCAGCCTGCTCCTCCGCGAACAGCGCGGTGGCGTGTTCATACTCTTCCGGAACGGCGATCATCGGGAACATCACCTTCAAATTGCCGTGCATGGCGGCACGTAGCAAGGCGCGGATCTGCACACGAAAGACCTCCGGACGCATCAGCGACAGCCTGATGCCGCGCAGGCCAAGGAACGGATTACCTTCTTCGACGGTGAGGCCCGGCACAGGCTTATCGCCGCCCGCATCGACAGTACGGATCGTCACCGGCCTCTCGCCTGCCCATTCCAGCACTTTGCGGTAGGCGCGATATTGCGTCTCCTCGCCCGGCAGCGTCTTGCCGAACAGGAATTCGGTCCGCATCAGCCCGACACCGTCGCACGCCGCAGCATCGATGCTGTCGACATCGGACGGATCGGCGATATTCACCTGCACGCGGACCCCTATGCCGGTCTTCGTTGCCGCCGGCCTTGTCAGATAGGCTGCCGCTTTGCCGCGATGCGCCGCGAAAGACGACGACGATCGCCGGAATATGGCGATCTCCGCTTTCGAAGGCGCCAACACGATGCCACCATGTTCGGCATCGAGCAGTGCGATTCCGGTAAGGTGAGCCGGCGAAGCACCTGGCCTGGCCAGCCCACGCTCCATGAGCCCAAGCCCCACCACCATGGGCACGCCGCGTGAGCGTGCCAGCATTGCGACATGACTTGCGGCACTTCCTGCCGTAAGTGCTATGCCGCCGCCTGCACTCCAGTCGGTTTCGAGGAAGCGCGTCGGTGCGATATCCTCGCCGTAGAAGATCGCACCCGCCGGCGGCGCAATGTCGCCGCCCCCGGTCAGCGCGCGCAGCACCTGGTCGCGTATATCGCGCATGTCGGCGGCGCGCGCCCGGAAATAGTCCTGCTCGGATGTTTCATAGCCGGCTATCTCGGCGTCGAGCGCTTTTCGCCAAGCCACATCAGCAGCCATGCCGTCGGCAATTCGCGCAAAGGCCGGGCCGGTCAGCGCGTCGTCCTCCAGCATGGCGAGCTGGAATTCGAGGATGGCGGCCGCCTCGCTGTCGCTGCTTTCGATCAATGTCGCGAGCCGGCCCGCGGCAATGGAGATGGCGGCCTCAAGCGCCGCCTTCTCGCCCGCGGCAGTCGCCTTGCGGACATAACGCACAGCAGCCTGGTCCAGATCGAACAGCGGCCCCTCGGCATAGCCGGCCGATGCCGAAATGCCCTGCAGCCTAAGCGGTTCGGGCATGGTCCTTGCCTTCGTCGAAATCGCGGCGCACCAGCTCGACCAGTGCTCCGACCGCCTCGCCGGCGCCGTCCCCTTTGGCTCTGATGTGCAGGACAGTGCCTTTCGGCGCTTTCGCAGCCATCACCTTGACGATGCTCTTGGCGTCGAACCATGGCCCGTTGGCGGCGAGCGCAATCTCGACGTCGGCCGAAAACGTCTTGGCAAGCTTGGTGAACTTCACCGAAGGACGCGCATGCAGCCCCACCTCATGGGTGATCAGGACGCTGGCTTCGGCTGCTGCGGACATGCTTGTCAAAATTCCCGTTCGTTCACGACGGCGACAATTCGTGCGCCGTCGCCACCACTTCCCTGAGCGAGGCGCCGCCGGAAGCCTCGGTCGCCGCCATCACCGCGCCTTCGACGATCGGCGCATTGCAGACGACGATCTTCTGGGCGCGTGGTTCGCCGATCATCTCGATCGCCATCTCGCTATTGGTCTCGGCACCTCCGAGATCAACGAGGATCGCGACACCCGCCTCCGACCAGGCCTTGTCGATGGCACCTATGATCGCCTCGACATTGGTTCCCAGCCCGCCATGGCCGTTTCCGCCGCACCATGCAAGCGGCACTTCGTTGCCGACCATCTGCCGCACCATGTCGGCGGTGCCTTCGGCGACCAGCGGCGAATGCGAGACGATGACGATGCCGACATTGCTCATGCGCGCCTCTCGATTGCTTCGGCTACGGCCCGCACCAGAAGCGCGGTCGAGCGTGCGCCGGCATCCATATGACCGATCGAACGGTCGCCAAGGAAGGAGGCGCGCCCACGCAGCGCCTTCATCGGCACAGTCGCGTCGGCTGCGTTGTCGGCGATCTCGGCGATGTCCGCTGCCGCCTTTCCCTGCAGCAGGGCCTCGTGCACCGGCTGCAGCACGTCGAGCATGGTTTTTTGCCCGGCCTGCGACTTGCCTCTGGCGGCCACTGCTTCAATCGCCTTGCCGAAGGCCGCCGCCAGATCGGCGCGATCCGGCGCCGCGGGAATCTCCTTGCCGAGCACCATGAACAGCGTGCCGAACAAGGGACCGGAGGCTCCGCCGACGGTCATCACCAGTTTGGTGCCGATCGCCTTCAGCGCCTCGGGCAACGGCTTTGCCGCAAACACGCCGGCCTCGGCCCGCACGGCCTCGAAGCCGCGTTTCATGTTGAGCCCATGGTCGCCGTCGCCGATGGCCTGGTCGAGCCTGGTCAGCTCTTCGGCATGGGCGGCGATGGTGTTTGCCGCCGCCTCGATCAGCCTGGAAATATCCGCTGCCGCCATATCACCCATGCTCCTGGCCCCTACGCTGCCGGCAGTACGAGAAAATTGCATATCCGGCAATTGAAGCATTCTTTTCCCCAGTCAAGCGGGTTCGAGCAACGCAGCGAGGGCCGTGAAGACCTCGGCGACGGCAAAGGCGCCGGGGTCGACCACGCCGTCGAGCTGGCTGCCAATATAGGCGGACCGCCCGGCCTTGGCCTTGCGCATGGCAGCGGTGGCCTCGGCGCCGCGTCGCGCCGCGACCGCCGCATCCTCCAGACTGCCGCTATCCAGCGCCTTCAAGGCGGGTTCCAAGGCATCGACCATCGTGCGATCGCCCATCCTCGCTCCACCATAGAAGGACATCCGATCGAGGCCGGCGAGAAGCGCCTTGGGAAGCGTTTCGCCAGACTCCAGCGCCTGCCCGGCGGCGGTGAAGAAGATCGACAACAGCACGCCGCTGGAGCCGCCCATGCTGGCACTCAGGATGTCGCCCACGGCGGCCAGCGTGGCGGCAGGGTCGGCGAGCGGCAGCGCCGCAAGGCGGCCAAGCACGCTGCGCGCACCGGCCGCCACAGTCGATCCGGTGTCGCCGTCTCCCGCCTTGGCGTCCAGTCCGTTCAACGCGCCTTCAAGCGAGATCAGCCGTTCGCAGATGGCGACCACCAGCCGCTCGGTGCGTGCGTCCGGGCTGGCTTTCGACGCGTTGCCCCGGCCGGCGGCTTTGGCCATCGGCACGACGCTGGCTTGGCGAACGGCTCTTGCCGGCAGCCAGGCGTGAGGGCCTACCGGCGCCCTCAACGCCGCTTCGCGCGGCGCATCGAGCCGGATCAGCGACAAGGAAAAGCCGTTCATGTTGAGCGCGGTCATAAGCTGCCCGGGTCCGATCGTCAGCGTCACCTTTCGTGCCAGCGGTGATGTCAACACCGCATTGGCGACAAGCAACATTTCCAGCGGTGGCACCGAACCGAGATTGTTGATCAGCAAGGCGTAGTCGCTGGCGGGATCGAGCCGCGCGGCAAGGCGCTCCGACATGATCGCAACCAGCCTTTCGGCACTTTGCACCGCAATCCGCTCAACGCCCGGTTCGCCATGGATGCCGAGGCCGAGTTCAGCGTCGTCGGCGCCAAATCTTTCGTCATGGCTCTGACCGGGGATCGAGCAGGATGACAGCGATATGCCGAGGGAAACGATATCCGCCGCCGCGGCCCGCGCAGCAGCGGCAACCGTCGACAGATCGTTGCCGGCTTCCGACATGTGGCCGGCGATCTTGTGCACGAACAAGGTGCCGGCAACGCCGCGCGGCTGGGCAATATCAGGCAGGGCGATGTCGTCGGCGACGATCACCATCTCGACGCGGAAGCCTTCGGCGCGCGCCTTCTCGGCGGCCAAGCCGAAGTTGAGGCGATCGCCGGTATAGTTCTTGACGATCAGCAGGCACCCGGCGGGACCGGTCACCGCGCGGATGGCCGTCAATACTGCTTCCACGCTCGGCGAAGCAAAGATCTCGCCTGATACCGCCGCCGTGAGCATGCCCATGCCGACGAAGCCGGCATGCGCGGGTTCGTGCCCGGCCCCGCCGCCGGAGATGATGCTGACCTTGCTCTTGTCCCAGTCTGCACGGAGGACGACCTTGATTTCGGGATAGCCGTCGAGGCGGGCGAGATCGCCGGTGCCGGTCGTGCCGAGAAAGCCGTCCAGGGCCTCAGTTACGATCGTATCCCTGCGATTGAAAAAATGCTTCATCGAATTGGTCCACTCCGGTGCCCGAAATTGCCGGTTGAAAGGTGCCAGGAAAACACTCGCGCAGCGCTCACAGCAGCCGTCGCCCATCGGCGCCGAAATACAGCGGCGAGCGATAGCGGATCATGATCCTGTCGCCCTGCGCCAGGTCGGTGTCGGGGTCGGTCAGCGTCACCAGCTTCCTGGTCCCCACCGTCACATGCAGATGGTTCTGGTCGCCGAGATGCTCGACCCAATCGACGACGCCGTCGGCATGGCCGTTCGCCGCCTTCGCGATCGAAAGATGTTCGGTCCGCGCACCGATTGTCCTGGTCCCCGCCGGCGCTCCGCCATCCGGCAGCAGTCCGACCGGCAACAAATTGATTGCCGGTTGGCCGAGCCTGGCCGCGACGTGAAGGTTTGCCGGCTCAGAATAGATCGTGCGCGGCGAACCGATTTGGACCAGCACGCCGTCGGCGAGGATGCCGATGCGGTCGGCCATGGTCATCGCTTCGATCTGGTCATGGGTGACGTAGAGCATGGTGGCGCCGAGTTCGGCCTGTATACGCTTCAGCTCGAGCCTGAGATCGGCGCGCAGCTTGGCGTCGAGCGACGACAGCGGCTCGTCCATCAGGTAGATCGACGGCTTGCGCACCAAAGCGCGGCCGATGGCGACGCGCTGCATTTCGCCGCCCGAGAGTTTGGTCGAGCGATTATTCAGCTTGTGGTGGATGCGCACCATCTTGGCCACGTCCTCGACGCGGCGGCGAATCTGATCCTCCGGCATTTTCCTCGCCGGCGAGCGCAGCGGAAAGGCGAGGTTGTCGTAAACCGACAGATGCGGATAGAGCGAATATTGCTGGAACACGAAAGCGGTGTCGCGCTCGGCCGGCGACAGCGTCGTCGTGTCGTGGCCGGCAATATGGATCGAGCCCGCTTCCGGACGCTCAAGC
Source organism: Mesorhizobium sp. M0410 (assembly GCF_040321435.1). Classification (NCBI taxonomy): domain Bacteria; kingdom Pseudomonadati; phylum Pseudomonadota; class Alphaproteobacteria; order Hyphomicrobiales; family Phyllobacteriaceae; genus Mesorhizobium; species Mesorhizobium sp. M0410. The sequence continues at coordinate 112,178 of NZ_JAMYRN010000012.1, read as the reverse complement.
CCGGCGATCAGCCTGAGCGTTGTCGTCTTGCCGGCGCCGGTCGGCCCGAGCAGCACGACGAATTCCCCGTCGGCGATATGCAAATCGAGATTGTCGACGGCGACATGCTCGCCAAAAGCCTTTGTCACGCCTTTGATGTGAACGTCAGCCATGATGCGCTCTCCCCTGGGAGGCCGAGTCATGGATTTCGGTGCGCACCGCACGGCCGGATCCTTTTGCGAACAGCGACAGCCGCGCGCTGTTCAGCGCCAGGCCCACATGATCGCCCGGATTGAGCCGGATTTCGGCCGGCACCCTGGCCTTGATGATGCCGTCTGCCGTCTCCACCGCCACGATCTGGGTGGTGCCGAGATATTCCGTGCCGTAAACAGCTCCGCGCAGCTTCGAAGCGTCGTCGAAGCGGATGTGCTCCGGTCGGATGCCAAGCGCCATCTCGGCCGGCGCGACATCCTCGCGCACCTCCGGCACGGCCACCGTCGCGCCCTGCACAACAACTTCCCTGGCGCCCTTTGAAAGGCCGCCGTCGAAGCCGAGGAAATTCATCGGCGGCGAGCCGATGAAGTCGGCGACGAACATCGTCGCCGGCCGGTCGTAGATCTCACGCGGCGTGCCGAACTGCTCGATGACGCCATGGTTCATCACCGCGATCTTGTCGGCCATCGACATCGCTTCCATCTGGTCGTGCGTGACATAGACGGTGGTGGCGTGGATGCGGTTGTGCAATTCGCGCAGCTCATGGACCATCAGATCGCGGAATTCGGTGTCGAGCGTGCCGAGCGGTTCGTCCATCAGGAAACATTTTGGCCGCCGCACGATGGCGCGGCCGAGCGCCACGCGCTGGCGATCGCCGCCGGCTAGCCCGGAGACCGATTTGTTGAGCAGATGGTCGATCCGCAACAGCTTCGCCGTCTCTTCCACCCTGGCCCGAATTTCAGCGCCTGGCATGCCTTGCGCCAGCAGCGGGAAACCGATGTTCTTTCTCACATTCATGTGCGGATAGAGCGCGAACAGCTGGAACACAAAAGCGATGTCGCGCTCGCGGGCACGCCGCATGGTGACGTCCTCGCCGCCAAGCAGGATCTTGCCGCCGGTCGGCAGTTCGAGCCCGGCGATCATACGAAGCGTCGTCGTCTTGCCGCAACCCGACGGCCCCAGCATGACGAAGAATTCGCCGTCCTCGACGACGAAGTTGGAATCCTGCACGGCGACGAAATCGCCGAATGCCTTTCTCAGATGTTCGACCCTGATCTCAGCCATCGTCTACTCCGGAAATTTCGAGACGATGATGAACATCGCCGTGCCGGCCAGCATGGTGACGAACGAATAGGTGTAGAGCGCCAGCGCGAAGGGCTGGAACAGCATCAGGAAGCCGATGGCGATGATCGCCGTGGCGACGTTTTCCATCAGTCCGCGCCTGGCCCAGACGGGCCAGCGCGATTTGCGTTTTACGGTCAGGCTCATTTGCGCACCGCGCCGAAGGTGATGCCGCGCAGCAATTGCTTGCGAAGCAGGATAGTGAAGACCAGGATCGGCACCAGGAAGATCGTCGTGCCGGCCGCGACCGCCGGCCAGTCCTGGCCGCCTTCGCCGATGATGGTCGGGATGAAGGGCGGCGCGGTCTGCGCCGTGCCCGAGGTCAGCAGCGCAGCGAAGGCGTATTCGTTCCAGGCAAAGATCAGACAGAAGATGGCGGTCGCGGCAATGCCCGTGGTCGCCTGCGGCAGCACGGTGCGCCAGAACGCCTGCAGCCTGGTGTAGCCGTCGATCATCGCCGCCTCTTCATATTCGCGCGGGATCTCGTCGATGAAGCCTTTCAGCAGCCAGACTGCCAGCGACACGTTGACCGCCGTGTAGAGCAGGATCATGCCGAGCGCGGTGTCCGACAGTCCGAGCTCCCGATACATCAGGTAGATGGGAATCGCGACCGCGATCGGCGGCATCATGCGCGTCGACAGGATGAAGAACAGAAGGTCGTCGGCGAGCGGCACCTTGAAGCGCGAAAAACCATAGGCCGACAGCGTGCCGAGGAACACCGCGCAAAACGTCGAGCCGAAGGCGATGATCAGCGAATTGACGAAGCGCGGCATGAAGTTCGACGGGCCGGCGATCACCATATTGCGCTTGCGCACCGTCTCGTCGCAGACCCCCGTCGCCGGTCCCAGGGAGTTGATGTATTCCGGGGTTTGCCGAGTCCGGGTCGAGAACAAGTTGCAGTAGCCCTCGAGGCTCGGCTGGAACAGGATCTTCGGCGGATAGGCGATCGAATCCGGCGGCGTCTTGAAGCTGGTGGCGAAGATCCACAGCAGCGGCACGATCGAGATCAGCGCGTAGGCAACGATGATCGTGCCGGCGACGCGCTTCGACGTGGCCGAGGGTGCGACAACGGAATGGGCTGACGTCAGGCTCATCTCTGCTTCACCTTGTTCAGTGCCTTGACGTAGATGTTGGCCAGGCCGAACACCGCGACGAACAGGATGATGGCGAAGGCCGAGGAATAGCCCGTCCGCCAGCTTTCGAAGGCCTGCCGCTTCAGCGTGATCGAGGCCACTTCGGTGGTCGATCCCGGCCCGCCGCCAGTGAGCAAATTGACCATGTCGAACATCTTGAAGTTCTCGATGCCGCGGAACAGCACCGCCAGCATGATGAAGGGCAGCGCCATCGGCAGCGTGATCGACCAGAACTGCCGCCAGTTGGAGGCGCGGTCGACCTCGGCCGCTTCGTAGATGTATTCGGGGATCGAGCGCAGGCCGGCGAGGCAGATCAGCATCACGTAAGGCGTCCACATCCAGGTGTCGACGATGATGATCGACCATGGCGCCAGCGACACGTTGGAGAGCATGCTGATCTGCGTTGCCGGAATGCCGGTGACGAACGAGACGGCGTAGGCGAACAACCCGATCTGCGGCTCGTAGAGAAAGCGCCAGAAATTGCCGACCACCGCCGGCGACAGCATCATCGGCACCAGGATGATGGTCGTCCAGAAGGCGTGCCCGCGGAACTTGCGGTCGATCAGCCAGGCCAGCGTAAAGCCGATCAGCGTCTGCAGCAGGATGGTCCAGAACACGAAATGCGCTGTCGTCTGCATGGCGATCCAGATGTCCTGGTCGGCGAGGATGCGCTTGTAGTTCGCGAGCCCAAGGTTCTTCACCACCTCATTGGGACGATTGGCGCGAAAATTGGTGAAGGACAGATAGATCGCCCAGAACAGCGGGAAGATGTTGATGGCTAAAAGCAACAGGATCGTCGGCGAGATGAACAGCCAGGCGAGGCCCTTGTCGCTGATGCCCCGGACCTTGCGGGCCAACGGCTCGGGCGTAGCCCGGGCAACGCTGTCCGCAGTCCGATTGAGCATGGTCAGTCCTGCTTCGGTCACTTGGATCGTCTCGACAATGGAATTTATCTGAACTGTGTCCCGTGCCAAGGGCGGCACGGGACGGTTCGGTCATGGGCTCGGGAGGAGCCGGTTACATCTTGCCCCGGTTACATCTTGCCATCGTCCTGGAAGACCTCGGTCCAGTCCTTGACGAGGCCGTCGAGCGCATCCTTGGCCGAGCCTTGCCCGGCAACGACATAGTCGTGGAAGCGCTTCTGCGATGCCTGCAACAGCGGGGCATAGCTCGGCTCGGCCCAGAAGTCCTTCACGATGGCCATCGAGTCGAGGAAGGTCTGCGCATAGGGCTGGCTGGCCGGGAAGGCGGGGTCCTTGACGACCGCGTTGAGGCAGGAATAGCCGCCGAGCGACCACCATTTGGACTGCACGTCCTTGTTGGCGAACCATTTGATGTATTTGAGCGCGGCTTCCTGCTTGTCGGAATAGGAGACCACCGAGATGCCCTGGCCGCCGAGCTGGGCGAACTGGTCCCCGTCCGGACCTTTGGGATTGACGAAATAGCCGATCTTGTCGCCGCCGACATTCTCGTCCTTCTGCAGGCCTGGCCAGGTGAAGGCGAAGTTCATGTGCATCGCCACCTGGCCGGATTTGAAGGCATCAACGCCTTCGCCCATGTAGCTGTTCGAGGCGCCGGGAGGGGTGCAGCAATCGTAGAGGGCTTTGTAGAACTCCAGGCCCTTCACCGATTTATCGGAGTTGACGAAGCCTTCCATCTCGTAGGGTTTTTTCGGGTTTTCGTACTGGAAGCCAAAGCTGTAGAGCACGTCCATGGCGCCCATGGTGATGCCTTCCGAGCCGCGCTCGGTGTAGATCGACGCGCCATAGACGGTCTTGCCGTCGATGTCGCGCTTCTGGAAGAATTCGGCGATCTGCTTCAATTGGTCGAAGGTCGTCGGCGGGCCGAGATCCCAGCCGTACTTTTCCTTGAATTCCTTCCGCAGCTCCGGCTTGGAGAACCAGTCCTTGCGGTAAGTCCAACCGACGACGTCACCCATGGCCGGCAGCGCCCAGTAATTCGGCGAGTTCTTCGGCCATTCCGAATAGCCGACGACGGTCGCCGGCACGAAATCATCCATGCTAATCTTCTCCTTGTCGAAGAAGTCGTTCAGCTTGACGTAATGGCCGTTCTCGGCGGCACCGCCGATCCACTGGCTGTCGCCGATGATGAGGTCGCACAGCTTGCCGTGCGAATTCAGCTCGTTGAGAAAGCGATCGGCATAGTTGGTCCACGGCACGAATTCGAATTTCATGCCGATGCCGGTTTCCTTGGTGAAGTCCTTGGACAATTCCACAAGCGCGTTGGCCGGGTCCCAGGCTGCCCAGCAAAGCGTCAGATCTTCTGCCCGCGCGACATTCGAAACGGCTGTCGACGCAAAGAGTGTCGATGCCAGTCCCAACGCCAATTTCAAGGTCGATTTCATGCCTTCCTCCCATTTGCGAAACACGTCCGGATGACGGTTTCAAGAGCCCGCTAAACCCCTCCTCCGGGGCCCAAACACAACGACGCGGCGGCGCACCGGATGTTTAGTAATTTGTTTAGTGATGCAATTTTTACTAAACAAAGCAAGCGAATTCGTTGCTGCACCGCAGCATGCTGGACATGAAAGCAACGTGAGAAGTTGCGGCGACCTGTCTAGGTCACCGTCTTGTTGCTGACAGCCACCGGACGGATCACTGGGGCCGGCGGCAGCAGCGCGCGGATATCGGCGAAGGGGAAGACTGGCTCGAAGCGGAAGGCCTCGGCAAACGATCCGGCCGGGCCGTTGCACTGGCCGGCGCGAAAGGCGTTCTGCGTGCGCGCCGCGTCGACGAAACGCTCGGGATCCTGCGACTGGTGCGCCCTGATCGCCTCCGCCTTGAGATCGAAATGCCTGGAGGTGTCGACGTAGTGCGTTGGCGAAAACCCGGTGCCGCCGAACGTGTCGGCATGTAGCACCGGCACCGAGAATGACGCTGCGATGCGCACGCCATCCGACAGCGCGCGGTGGTCGCCATGATAGTCGTTCGGCGCATGCGTTATCACCAGATCCGGCCCTATCTCGCCGATCAGTGCTTTGAGCGCCCCGATCAGCGCGGCATCCGCGACCAGCCCGCCATCGGGAAAGTCAAGGAAGCGCGGCGTCACGTCAAGCAGGCCGGCCGCCGCCATCGCCTCCTTGCGGCGCGTGCGGGCCAGCGCTGACGGATCGCCGTAGCCGCCCCTGGTGCCATCCGTGGCTATGGCAAAAAAGAGTTCTGCGCCTTGCGCGGCATAGGCCGCCATCGTACCGAACATGAAGATCTCGATGTCGTCCGAATGCGCGCCAAGCGCCAATATCTTCACTCTCATCTCTCCCGGAAATGGAAAAACGTGCCCAACGGAATTCTGCTCGCACTCATCGCCTATGCAAGCTATTCGTGCAGCGACGCCGTTGTCAAAAGCCTGGGCGGGCAGTTCAACGTCTTCGAGATCGGCTTCTTCTCGACATTGTTTGCCGGCTGCTTTCTGCTCTTTGCCAGGCCGGCAGGCGAGCGCTGGCTCGATTTCTGGCGCACCAACCGGCCCTGGGCGGTACAGGCCCGGGCCTGGGCCGGCATCGCCTCGGGCGTGCTCAGCGTCTATGCCTTCACCACCATCCCGCTGGCGGAAGTCTATGCGCTGATCTTTCTGGCGCCGCTGTTCGTCACCATCCTAGCCACGCTGGTCCTCAAGGAGAAGGTCGGCCCGTGGCGGTGGCTGGCGGTGGTCGCCGGCTTTGCCGGGGTCATGCTGGTCGTCAGGCCGGGGTTTCGCGAATTGCATCTTGGTCATCTGGCGGCGTTCATCATCGCCTTCCTGGCCGCCACCAATGTGATCCTGATGCGTTCGCTCGCCGCGCAGGAAAAGCGCACGACGATGCTCGGCGTGCTGATCGGCTACGGCCTGCTCTTCAACGGCGCCGGTGCGGCGGCTACCTCGTTCTCGTTGCCGGATGGCAGGCAATGGGCCTGGCTGGTACTGGCCGGCGCCTTCACCGCCGGCGGCCAGCTGTTGCATCTGCTGGCGGTCAAATACGCACCGGCCAACCGCATCGCGCCGACGCATTACTCGCAGATCGTCTGGGCGGTGGTTCTGGGTGCGCTGTTCTTCAGGGAATATCCGGATTTTCTGTCGCTGGTCGGCTTGGCCGTGGTCGGCGGTTCCGGCCTGCTGACCATGGTGCGCGAGGAGGTGCGGCTCGGCACGGTGCGCTGGAACCCGTTTTCGCGGACCAGGCTTTGAGTCGGCGCCGAGGTTGCGCCGCGACCGCCACCGCTGATATGCGGTTGCTGCCAACTGGCTGCACAGCATAGCACAATGACGACAAAACCCTTGCCGGACCTGCCGGTCTCCGTTGTCTTGCCGGCGCTCAATGAAACGCTGAGCCATGGTAACAGCGCCGTGCTGGTGGCGCCGCCCGGTGCCGGCAAGACGACGCTGGTTCCACTGGCGCTGCTCGACGCTGAATGGCTCGGCGCCGGAAAGATCATCCTGCTCGAGCCGCGCCGCCTCGCCGCCCGCGCTGCCGCCCGCCGCATGGCCGAATTGCTCGGCCAAGAGCCCGGCGAAACCGTCGGCTATGCCATGCGCATGGAAAACCGCAGTTCCGCAAAAACCAGGGTTCTCGTCGTCACCGAAGGCGTGCTGTCCCGCATGATCCTCGACGACCCGGAACTGCCTGGTGTCGCGGCGGTGCTATTCGACGAGTTCCACGAACGCTCGCTCGACGGCGATTTCGGGCTGGCGCTGGCGCTCGACGTGCAGGGTGCGCTGAGGCCCGAACTCAGATTGCTGGTGATGTCGGCAACGCTCGACGGCGCGCGTGTCGCAAAATTGCTGTCCGGCGCGCCGGTGATCGAGAGCGCAGGCCGCGCCTTCCCGGTCGACATCCGCTATGACGAGCGGCCGGCCGGCGTCACCATCGAGGACGCCATGGCCAAGGCGATCCGCTCGGCGCTTGCCGGGGAGGAGGGCAGCGTGCTCGCTTTCCTGCCCGGCCAGCGCGAGATCGAGCGCACCGCCGAGCGGCTGGCGGGCAAGGTCGGCGCCGATACCGACATCGTGCCGCTCTATGGTATGCTCGACAACAAGGCGCAGGACGCGGCGATCAAGCCGGCGCCGCTCGGCCGCCGCAAGGTCGTGCTGGCGACGTCGATCGCCGAAACCTCCATCACCATCGACGGCGTGCGCGTCGTCATCGATTCCGGCCTGTCGCGGCTGCCGCGCTATGAACCGGCGAGCGGCCTGACGCGGCTGGAGACGGTACGTGCTTCCCGCGCTTCCGCCGACCAGCGCGCCGGCCGTGCCGGGCGCACGCAGCCGGGCGTCGCCATCCGGTTGTGGCGGGCCGAGCAGACGGCGGCCCTGCCGGCCTTCACGCCGCCGGAAATCCTCGAGGCCGATCTTTCCGGCCTGTTGCTCGATAGCGCAGCGTTCGGCGTCGCCGATCCGACCAGTCTATCCTTCCTCGACCCCCCGCCGGCTCCGGCGCTCACCGAGGCGAGGGTACTGCTACGTGCGCTCGATGCTGTCGATGCGGCAGGACGCCTGACGGATGCCGGTGCCGCGATGCGTAGGCTGGCGCTACCGGTGCGGCTTGCCCATATGGTCGCCGAGGCGGCAAGGACCGGAGAGGCGCTCGAGGCGGCGATGCTCGCCGTATTATTGACCGAGCGTGGCCTTGGCGGCGATGGTGCCGATCTCGAACGGCGGCTGCTGCGCTTTCGCGCCGAAAGATCGCCGCGCGCCACCGCCGCCCGGCAGCTGGCTGAGAGGCTGGCAAAGCAGGCTTCACCCTTCCCCTCTAGGGGAGGGTCGGCGAGCGAGCCGAGCGCAGCGAGACGAGCGAGACGGGGCGGGGTCGTCGATGGCGTGCCCGAAGCGGCCCCACCCCTATCCGCTACGCGGATCGACGCGCCGGGGCGAGCCACGGGTCTCGCCCGTCCTTCCGACCCCCTCAAGGGGGAGGGCAGCACAGCCGGCGCTCTCCTCATCCATGCCTGGCCGGATCGGGTCGCCAAAGCGCGCGGCGAGCGTGGCCGCTTCGTGCTTGCCAACGGCTCGGGCGCCATGCTCGACGCCTCCGATCCGCTGGCCGGCGAGACCTGGCTCGTCGTCGCCGACCTGCAGGGCAAGGCGCAGAACGCCCGCATCACCGCAGCGGCAGCCATCGATGAGGCCGACATCCGCACTGCGCTGGCGGAAAAGATCGAGGCCCGCCGCGAGGTCAGCTTCGACCGCGACATGCGCGCGGTGCGGGTGCGCGAAACGGTTCGCCTCGGCGCCATCACGCTGTCCGAACGCATGCTGCCGGCGCCGACCGGTGCCGACGCGGATCGCGCCATCCTCGACGCCTTGCGCGAACACGGCCTGTCCCTGTTGCCGTGGAACAGGGAGGCGGAGACGTTGCGGCAGCGGCTCGGCTGGCTGCATCGCGGCCTCGGCGCGCCATGGCCCGATGTCTCCGATGCCGCGCTCGTCGAGCGCCTCGACGACTGGCTGCTGCCATTCCTTTCCGGTGCCACAGCCTTTACGGCGATTGATCCTAGCGTGCTTTCGCAAGGCCTGATGACGCTGGTGCCGCACGAATTGCAGCGCAAGATCGACACATTGGCGCCGACCCATTTCGACGCGCCGTCGGGCAGCCGGCTACCGATCCGCTATGACGGCGAATGGCCGGTGCTGGCGGCGCGCGTGCAGGAACTGTTCGGCCTCGACCGGCATCCGGCGATCGCCAACGGCACTGTGCCGCTGACCCTCGAATTGCTGTCGCCGGCGCACCGGCCGATCCAGACGACGCGCGACCTGCCCGGCTTCTGGCGCGGCTCCTGGGCCGATGTGCGGGCAGAGATGCGTGGCCGCTATCCCAGGCATGTCTGGCCGGAGAACCCGCTTCTCGCCGCCGCCACCAGCCGCGCGAAGCCGCGCGGTACCTGATGCTTCCCGGACCATGATCACAACCCGAAGGTCCGCGTCAGCGGAAGGTGGTCCCGGTTTTCGGAAAGACCTCCAGCGGTTTCCCCTCTATAATCCCGCCATGATAAACATTCTGCACGCGCCCGACTTCCAGCAAAGCCAGCGGCTGCGCCTCAACACGCTGATCAGGCTGCGCTGGCTTGCCATCGTCGGCCAGAGCCTGACCGTGCTTGTCGTCGCCTACGGGCTGAAATTTCCGCTGCCGGTCAGCATGTGTTTTGCGCTGATCGCCTGTTCGGCCTGGATGAACCTGTTGCTGACCTTCCGCTATCCGGCGGCGCATCGGCTTACCCCGTTCTCGGCCTTTGCCATCCTGACCTTCGATAGCCTGCAGCTTGCCGGCCTGCTCTACATGACCGGCGGCCTTACCAATCCGTTTTCGCTGCTGATGACCGTGCCCGTCGTCGTCTCGGCGACGTCGCTGCCGCTGCGATTGACGGCTCTGCTCGGCGCGCTGGTGATCGTGGCGGCGACGCTGCTGGTCTTCTACCACCTGCCGCTGCCCTGGCATGAGGGGGCGCCATTGGCGATGCCCTTCATCTATGTCGCCGGCATGTGGATGGCGGTGTTCTGCTCCATCGCCTTTACCGCGATCTATGCCTTCCGGGTGGCAGAGGAGGCGCGGCTGCTTGCCAACGCGCTTGCCGCCACGGAATTGGTGCTTCAGCGAGAACAGCATCTCTCGGCCCTCGACGGCCTCGCCGCGGCCGCCGCGCACGAACTCGGCACGCCGCTCGCCACCATCACGCTTGTCGCCAAGGAGATGGAGAAGGCGCTTGGCGAAGATCCGAAATACGGCGAGGACGTGAAGCTGCTGCGTTCGCAGAGCGAGCGCTGCCGCGAAATCCTGAAGCGCCTGACCAGCCTTTCCTCCGAGAGCGAAGTGCACCTCTCGCGCCTGCCGCTGACCTCGCTGGTCGAGGAAGTGACGGCACCGCACCGCGATTTCGGCATTTCGATCAAGCTTCGGCCGGGCGAGCGCATCGGCCCGGAACCGGTGGGCCGGCGCAATCCGGGCGTCATTTACGGCCTCGGCAATTTGGTCGAGAACGCCGTCGACTTCGCCCGCAAGAACGTCACCATACGCTGGAGGTGGAACGAGGCCGCCGTCAGCTTCTCGATCATCGACGACGGGCCGGGCTTTCCACCGGAGATCATCGACCGTATCGGCGAACCCTATATGTCGACCCGCCAGGGCACCGAAGCCGGCGGCGGCCTCGGCCTCGGCCTATTCATCGCCAAGACCTTGCTCGAACGCTCCGGCGCGACGCTCGATTTCCGCAATTCGAGCGAGCCCGGCGAGGGCGCTATCGTGCAGATATCGTGGCCGCGCAGCGTCTTCCTTAATCCCGAGCAGGCTTCGGCCACCATGTTCGACACGGCCTAAATTGGACAATAGCGTTGCGAAACTATATTTGCGTAAAAATCAGGCAGCAGGATTTTCAGCACGATGAGTACTGACGAAACGATTGGCGCAATGGTCGAAGGCGAGGACACCTCGTTGCTGATCGTGGACGACGACAAGCCGTTCCTGACGCGGCTTGCCCGCGCCATGGAAACCAGGGGTTTCGTGGTCGAGACGGCGGAGAGCGTCGAGGAGGCGGTTGCCAAGGCGCGCGCCAATCCGCCGGCCTATGCGGTGGTCGACATGCGGCTGGCCGACGGCAACGGCCTCGACGTCGTCGCTGCCATTCGCGAGAAGCGCGACGATGCTCGCGCCATAATCCTTACAGGCTATGGCAACATCGCCACCGCGGTGACGGCGGTAAAGCTCGGCGCCATCGACTATCTGTCGAAGCCGGCCGATGCCGACGACATCTTTGCAGCCCTGACCCGCACGGCGGGCGAACGTGCCGCGCCGCCGGAAAATCCAATGTCGGCTGATCGCGTGCGCTGGGAACACATCCAGCGCGTCTACGAAATGTGCGACCGCAATGTCTCGGAAACCGCACGCCGCCTGAACATGCATCGCCGCACGCTGCAACGCATCCTCGCCAAGCGCGCGCCGCGCTAAAAGGTTCTGACTGCCGGCTTGCCCGGCCAGCGCCGTTTGCGCATCATCGCTGGGCGGTGCGTCGGACCTTGCCGCTGATACGACGGAGGCGACATGCAGGACGAAAAGCGGCTGGTCTCCATGCTGCGCGAATTCCTCGACAGCGAGGCGGCCGGCGGCCTCATCCTGATGGCTGCGGCGGCCCTGGCCCTGATCGTCGCCAATTCGCCGCTGGCCGAAGCTTATTTCTCCGCCCTCCATGCCTATCTCGGACCGCTCAGCGTCTCGCACTGGATCAATGACGGCCTGATGGCGGTGTTCTTCCTGCTGGTTGGCCTCGAGATCAAGCGCGAGATGCTCGACGGCCAGCTCTCGACCTGGCCGCGCCGCGTGCTGCCCGGCATCGCCGCCGCCGGTGGCATGGCGGTGCCAGCACTGGTCTACGTCGCCATCAACCGCAACAATCCAGCCGCTCTGTCCGGCTGGGCGATCCCGACCGCCACCGATATCGCCTTTGCGCTCGGCGTGCTGTCGCTGCTCGGCAGCCGCGTGCCGGGCTCGTTGAAGATATTCCTTACCGCGCTCGCCATCATCGACGATCTCGGCGCCGTGCTCATCATCGCGGTGTTCTATACCAGCGGCCTGTCGCTCGCCTATCTCGGCGCCGCCTTCGCCGTCATCGCGCTGCTGGTGGTGCTCAACCGCATGCGGGTGCTGACGCTGCTGCCTTATATCGTGCTTGGTGTCGTGCTGTGGGTTTTGGTTTTGAAATCGGGCGTCCATGCGACGCTCGCCGGGGTCGCGCTGGCTCTCACCATACCGCTGAAGATCTCGTCGGGCAGCGGCCACGATCTCGACCATTCGCCGCTGCACCGGCTCGAACACGGCCTGCACACAATCGTACCCTTTTTCGTCATCCCGATCTTCGGTTTTGCCAACGCCGGCGTCTCACTCGGCGGTCTCAGCGCTGCCGCCTTGATCGAGCCGCTGACGCTCGGCGTCGCCGCAGGCCTCGTCGCCGGCAAGCTGGTCGGCGTGTTCGGGTCTTCCGCGCTTGCCATCCGGCTCGGATTTGCCGATCTGCCGGTCAATGCCGGCTGGCTGCACATGATCGGTATTTCACTGCTCTGCGGCATCGGCTTCACCATGAGCCTGTTCATCGGCCTGCTCGCCTTCGCCAGCGACGTCGCTCTGCAGGACGCGGTCAAGGTCGGCATCCTCGCCGGCTCTTTCATCGCAGCGATCCTCGGCGCCGCTGTGCTGCTGGTTGCGCCGGCCGCGAGCGGGGCGGAGGAGGCGGAAGAATAATCGCGTGGCGCCTTCGGCCTGAGGCCACCGTCTCCCCGAGGGCGCTATCCGTGCGCAATCATGACGTGGCGGACTGCGGTATAGTCCTCCAGCGCATATAGCGACATGTCCTTGCCGTAGCCGGATTGTTTCAACCCGCCATGCGGCATCTCGTTGGTCAGCATGAAATGGGTGTTGATCCAGGTGCAGCCATATTGCAGGCGGGCGGCCGTCGCCATGGCGCGCGAAACATCCTTGGTCCACACCGACGACGCCAGGCCGTAGTCAGAATCATTGGCCCAGTTCACCGCTTCGTCGACTTCGGAAAAGCGGGTGACCGAGACCACCGGGCCGAACACTTCGCGGCGCACGATCTCGTCCTCCTGCAGCGCGCCGGCGACGACGGTCGGCTGGTAGAAGAAGCCGGAGCCCTCGCCCGGCTTGCCGCCCGTAGTGATCTCGATGTGCTTGAGCTCCGAGGCGCGCTCGACGAAGCTCGAGACGCGGTCACGCTGGCGACGCGAAATCAGCGGGCCGATCTCGTTCTCGGTATCATCTGGGCGATCATACTTGATGGTCGAGACCGCAGCGGAGAGGTCCGCGACGAGTTTGTCATAGATCTTCTTGCCGGCATAGATGCGGCAGGCAGCGGTGCAATCCTGGCCGGCATTGTAATAGCCGAAGGCGCGCAGGCCGTTGACCACCGCACCGAGATCGGCGTCGTCGAAGACGATGACCGGCGCCTTGCCGCCGAGCTCGAGATGTGTGCGCTTGACCGATTTAGCGGCGGCCTGCAGCACCTTCTTGCCGGTGGCGACGTCGCCGGTGATCGAGATCATGTTGACCTTCGGATGGTTGATCAGCGTGTTGCCGACGCTGTCGCCGCGGCCGAGCACGACGTTGACGACGCCTTCCGGCAGGATCTCGACAAGGATTTTCGCCAGCTTCAGCGCGGTCAGCGGCGTCTGTTCCGACGGCTTGAAGACGACCGTGTTGCCGCCGGCAATCGCCGGCGCCAGCTTCCAGGCCATCATCATCAGCGGATAGTTCCACGGCGCAATCGACGCCACAACGCCGATGGCGTCGCGGCGGACCATCGAGGTGTGGCCGGGAATGTATTCGCCGGCGACCTGGCCAGGCATCGAGCGGACCGCGCCGGCAAAGAAACGGTAGCAGTCGACGATCGCCGGGATCTCGTCATTGAGCACGGCATTGATCGGCTTGCCGCAGTTCAGCGCCTCGAGCGCCGCGAAATCCTGTGCCGCGGCCTCGATGCGATCGGCGATCTTCAGGAGATAGCCGGCGCGCTGCGCCGGCGTGGTGCGCGACCAGGTGACGAAGGCTTTTTCGGCGGCAAGCACTGCCGCCTCGATCTGCGCCGGGCTGACCTCGGGCAGATTGAGGATGGTCGCCCCGGTCTTCGGGTTGAGGATCGGTTCCTCGGTCTCGGTGCCTTTTTCGAATTTCGCGCCGATCAGCATCTGCGTGTCCATGGAAGTCTCTCCCTTATGAACGAGATCATTTGCCCGAACCGGCGATCTGGTCGCCGTCGCGGGTCAGGTAATAGGCAGCGAGGATGGGAAGCAGCGTCACCAGCACCACGACCATCGCCACGACATTGGTGACCGGACGCTGGCGCGGACGGATCAGCTCTTCGAGCATCCAGATCGGCACCGTTTGCTGCTGGCCGGCGGTGAAAGTGGTGACGATGACCTCGTCGAAGGACAGCGCAAAGGCGAGCATGCCGCCGGCCAGCAGCGCGGTTGCGATGTTGGGCAGCACGACATGCCGAAAGGTCTGGAAACCATCGGCGCCGAGGTCCATCGACGCCTCGATCATCGAGCCGGACGTGCGGCGGAAACGGGCGACCGCATTGTTGTAGACGACGACCACGCAGAAGGTCGCGTGGCCGAGCACGATCGTCCAGAACGAGAACGGGATTTCGGCCAGCGCGAAGGCCGAGCGCAGCGCAATGCCGGTGATGATGCCGGGTAGCGCGATCGGCAGGATCACCAGCAGCGAGATGGTTTCGCGGCCGAAGAATTTTGTGCGGGACACGGCGGCGGCGCAGAGCGTGCCGAGGACCAGCGCGATGGCGGTCGAGATCGCCGCGACCCGCACCGACAGCGACAGCGCCTGCCAGACGTCGGGGCGGTTCCAGGTGACGGCGAACCATTGCGTGGTCAGCCCCGGCGGCGGCCAGACGAAGCTCTTCTCCTCGGTGGTGAAGGCATAGACGAAGATCAGCACAATCGGCAAATGCAGGAAAAGCAGGCCGCCGGTGGCAGCGAGCTTCAGGCCGATCGGCGCCGATGGGCCACGGTCAGAGCGCATCGAAAGCCCCCATGCGCTTGGCGCCCCAGAGGTAGAAGCCCATGATGACGATGGGCACCACGGTAAAGGCGGCGGCGAGCGGGATGTTGCCGGCGGTGCCTTGCTGCGAATAGACGGCCTGGCCGATGAACAGCCGCGAGGTACCGATGATCTGCGGGATGATGTAGTCGCCGAGCGTCAGCGAGAAGGTGAAGATCGAGCCGGCGACGATGCCGGGCAGCGTCAGCGGGAACAGCACGTTGCCGAAGGTCTGGCCGGGCGAGGCGCCCAGATCGGACGAGGCCTCGACCAAATTGCCCGGCACGCGCTCGAGTGCGGCCTGCACCGGCAGGATCATGAAGGGCAGCCAGACATAGACGAAGACGATGAAGGTGCCGGTTGACGAGACCGACAGCGAGTTGCCGCCGACGATCGGCAGCGATAGCCATGCATCGAGCAGCCATAGAAGATGCAATTTGGCCAGCAGCCACGTCAGGATGCCTTCCTTGGCGAGGATCAGCTTCCAGGCATAGATCTTGACCAGGTAGCTCGACCACAGCGGCAGCATGACGCCGAGATAAAACAACGCCTTCCAACGGGCGCGCGCATAGCGCGCCGCGTAATAGGCGATGGGAAAGGCAATGACCGCCGACGCCAGCGTCACCAGCGCCGCCATCGTCACCGTGCGCAGGATGATGTCGAGATTGGCGGCCTGCAGCAGGTCGCCATAAGTCTTCAGCGTGAACTCGCGGTTGATGAGGCCGGAGAACTCGTCGATCGAAAAGAAACTCTGCAAAAGCAGCGCGAAGAGCGAGCCGATATAGACGATGCCGAGCCACAGAACCGGCGGCAGCAGCATGAGCAGGAGCAGGAGTTGCGGCCGGCGCCAGAAGATGTCGGAGAGCGCGCCGCGTACGCCGCCGCTGCCCGGCAGGATGGCAGGCGCCGTGGCCCGCGGCATGGCAGCGTCCAGGCTCATCCCAGTTCGTCCATCAAATGCAAATGCTCGCGGTTGAAGGTGAGCACCACCGCCTCGCCTTCCCGGGGCAAGGCTGCACCCGCCGGGACGATGGCATGCAGCCGCAAGCCCTCTGCATCGAGCGCCAGTCTAGTCGTGGCGCCGAGATAATTGGTCGAGACAAGGCGGGCGGCAACGCCTTCGCCGTTGGCCCGGCCAATACGGATGGATTCGGGCCGCAGGCTGCCCCAGCGATGCTGGCCGGCATAGCGCTGGACGAAATCCGGCGGCAGCACGTTGGACGAGCCGACGAAATCGGCGACGAAGCGGGTCTTGGGGCGCTGGTAGATGTCTTCCGGCGTGCCGATCTGCATGATCTTGCCATCATTGAAGACGGCGACGCGGTCGGCCATCGACAGCGCTTCGCCCTGGTCGTGGGTGACGAACACGAAGGTGATGCCGAGCGCCTTCTGCAGCGATTTCAACTCCTCCTGCATGTTTTCGCGAAGCTTGAGGTCGAGCGCGCCGAGCGGCTCGTCGAGCAGCAGCACCTTGGGCTGGTTGACCAGCGCCCGGGCGAGCGCGACGCGCTGGCGCTGGCCGCCGGAAAGCTGGCCAGGGCGACGGGCGCCGTAGCCGGGAAGCCGCACCAGCGCCAGCGCTTCTTCCGCCGCCTTTTGCCGCTCCGGTCTGCCGACGCCCTTGACCATCAGCCCATAGCCGACGTTGTCGAGCACGTTGAGATGCGGGAACAGCGCATAATCCTGGAACACGGTGTTGACGTTGCGGCGATAGGGCGGCACGCCCTCGGCGCGTTCGCCGAAGATCGAGATCGAGCCGGCCGTCGGCTGCTCGAAACCGGCGATGAGGCGCAGGCACGTCGTCTTGCCCGAGCCGGAAGGCCCGAGCATGGCGAAGAACTCGCCCGGCACGATGTCGAGATCGACCGCGTCGACGGCACGCACGCTGCCGAAATGGCGGGAGACTTTTTGGAAGGAAACGGCGGAGGTCATGGGTCGTCCTGATCTGTCAGGCTCATCAAATTTCAGGCGGTCGCGCCGCCCCTCATCCGCCTGCTGGCACCTTCTCCCCGTATATAGTGGACGGCGAGAAGGGAGGCGCTCCAACGCTGGCGACCCCCCGTTTCTTCACCGGGAGAGGGTAAGGGTGAGGGGCAGCGCCGGGCTTCGTAGGTGAGGCGAACTCACCGCCCGCCGATGACGCCGATATAGTCCGACACCCAGCGGTAATAGGGTACGCACTGGTCGTTCTGGGTGGCGCATTTCGAGACCGGCGTCTTCCAGAACTTGATCTTGTCGAAATTGTCGTAGCCGTTGGTCTTGCAGCCTTCTTCGCCGAGCAGTTCGTTGCCCTTGCAGGCGGCAGGTACCACCGGCAGCGAGCCGAACCAGGCGGAGACGTCGCCCTGCACTTTCGGCGACAGCGAATGCTCCATCCACATGTAGGCGCAGTTCGGGTGGGCAGCATCGGCCTCCATCATCGTGGTATCGGCCCAGCCGGTGACGCCCTCCTCGGGGATAGTCGAGGCGACCGGCTTCTTGGCCGCGATCAGCGTGTTTACCTGGTAGGGCCAGGAACCGGAGGCGACGACGCCTTCGTTCTGGAAATCGTCGACCTGGATGGCGGCGTCGTGCCAATAGCGTCCGACCAGCGTACGCTGGACCCGCAGCAGGTCGAGCGCCGCCTTGTACTGATCCTCGGTCAGTTCGTACGGATCCTTGATGCCGAGCTCCGGCTTGTGAGCCATCAGGTAATTGGCGGCGTCGGCGATGTGGATCGGCCCGTCATAGGCCTGGACGCGGCCCTTGTTCGACTTGCCGTCGGGAAGCTTCATTTCCTCGAAGACCACGTTCCAGCTCTTCGGCGCCTCCTTGAACACTTCGGTGTTGTACATCAGCACGTTCGGCCCCCACTGATAGGGGACGCCGTAATGGACGCCGCCGACGGTGAACCAGGGCGCATCCTTCAGCCGGTTGTCGACCGTCTTCCAGCTCGGTATGAGGTCGGTGTTGATCGGCTGGACGCGCTTGCCGGCGACAAGGCGCAGCGAAGCATCGCCCGAGGCGGTGACGAGATCGAAGCCGCCCTCGTTCATCAGCGAGACCATCTCGTCGGAGGTGTTGGCGGTCTTGACGTTGACCTTGCAGCCGGTTTCCTTCTCGAACGAAGTGACCCAATCATAGGCCTTGTCGGTTTCGCCGCGCTCGATATAGCCCGGCCAGGCGACGATATTGACCTCGCCTTCGCCTTTGCCGAGCTCCTTGACCTGGGCGATGGCCTGGCCGGAGAAGCTCAGCGCGACCGTCAAGGCAGTGCATGATTTCAGCAATGAATTCATCGTCGATCTCCCATTTTTGCATGACCTCGAAACCGGTTTCGGTTTTCGGAAGAAGATCATGCGCCCGTTCAAAGACGTTGGATGCGCGGCTCTGAGGGCCGTGCTCCGGCGGCAGCTTTGTTCCCTGACCGAAAAGTGCTGCGAAATTTCCGGTTTCGCAAATTCATTTATCAGAAAGCCGATATCGATTTTTCCGATAGGTCAGCGGCCAATCTTCTCAGGCCGTTGGCGCACCATGCGCTGCGACTGGGCAAGTCCGATGAAGTCGCGCGCCGCCTGCGGCAGACCGGAGCCGCGCCGCCAGACCATGCCGACCTGGACGACCGGCAACGACCCCGAAATATCGCGCGATTCGATGCGGTCGCCTTCCAGCGACCATGGCCGGTAGCAGCGCCACGCCGGCGCCGGTAGCGACGAGGCTGCGCACCGCTTCGACCGAGCGGGTGCGGAAGGCGACATGCGGCTTGGCGCCGATTGCCGTCAGCAGCTTTCCGGTATTCTCCTCGATCTCGTCGACGGTCAGCATGATCAGCGGTTCCGAGGCGATGTCGCCGATGCCGATGATGTCGGCACCGGCCAAGGGGTGTCCGAGCGGCAGCCACAGCCGGTAGGCCGAGACTTCGAGGATTTCGGACTGCAGCGCGGTGCGGTCGCGCAGGTTCGAGGTGACCATGACGGCAATGTCAAGCTTGCCGCCGATCAACAGATGCTCGAGATAGTCGCCATTGTCCTCGATCGCCGAGACCTCGACACCCGGATAGGCGCGGCGGTAGCGGGCAAGAAGATCGGAAAGCACATAGCCAGCGACCAACGAGGTGACGCCAAGTTGCAGCCGCCCGCTTGCCGCGATCCGTTCGCCGAAGAAGGCGCGGCGCGCATCGGAAACGTCGGCCAGGATCTTCCTCGCATGGCGCAGGAACTGGTGGCCTTTGTGGGTGATGTTCAAGCCGCGCGGGTGGCGCTCGAACAGCTCGACGCCGAGATCGTGCTCCAACTCCTTGATCGCTTCGGTGACCGAGGATTGCGAGATCGACAGGTTCTGGGCGGCGCCCGACACTGTGCCCTGCTCGGCGACGGCGATGAAGAACTGCAATTGGCGGATGGTGAAAGCCATGGCCGGACTAAACACGGCAGAGGCGGCGCTGGGAAGTGGGTGCTGGTGCCGATCTGCCGATAGAGCTCAGCCCTCGCTTCCGCCGTCCGCAATGCTGAGCCGCGCGCCGGCCTGGACGAGGGCGGCGGCGATGTCGTGCGGCGGCGGCCGGTCGGTGGCGAGTTCGGAAAAGCCGCCGAAGCCGCAGACCTGAACAAGGCCCTGGCGGCCGAATTTGCTGTGGTCGGTGACGACAAGCGAACGCTGGCCGCGCGACAGCACCATGCGGGCGAATTCGGCCTCTTCCAGGTCATAGTCCATGACGCCGGTGACGGCATCGACCGCACCGGTCGATATCACTGTATGGTTGACGGAAAAGCGGCTGACGAATTCGATGGCCGAGACGCCGAAGGCAGCACCGGAATCGCTGCGCAGCTCGCCGCCGGCCATATAGACTTTGTTGCCGTTGACGGTGGCCAGTGTGCGGGCGATGTCGGAGGAGTTGGTGACGACCGTCAGCCGCCGGTGGCCGAGCAGTTCCCGGGCCAGGAAAGAGGTGGTGGTGCCGGTGTCGAGCATGATGGACTCGCCGTCGCGGATGGTGGCGGCGACCATGCGGGCAATAGCCCGCTTGGCATCGGCGTTCTCGCGCATGCGCCGCTCGAACGGCGCTTCGCCGGCAAACGACGGCAGGCTGATGGCGCCGTGCATCTTGAGGATGGAACCGTCGCTGGTCAGTGGCTTGACGTCGCGGCGTACCGTCTCCAGCGAGACGCCCAGCCGGTCGGCCAGGCTGGCAATGGTGACAGTGCCTTCCTCCTTGAGGAGGCGCAGGATTTCGCCATGCCGCTTCGAGTGGACCATCGGTTCCATCCGGTCGGATTGTTGCAGCGTTGACCGTTTCTACGGCAAAAACGCTACTAGCTTCAATAAATTTCGCAAAATTCGGGCAAAAACGCAGAGAACACCACAATTTCGCGTTGACAACGCCTCCAGCGTGGCGCGACATTATCGCTGTGACAGGCTCGGAACGGAGGACGACGGCTGAGCCGCACGAAAAATCGCCTGCCCGAACGCCCGGGAAAACTGTTGGGTGCAAGGGTGCCGAAATTCAGGATCCGCGGGGGCGGATGCCGGCGTCGAAGAAACCCGGCACAAAGGGGCTCGTCGGTGCGGTGCGGGATACCGATCCCGAGATCTGCACCGACGAGATCTTCGCGTTGCCGCCATTCCTCTGTCCGATTGTCATCCCCGGCCAGCCGTGACATGCGTGGAAAATTGACCCGATGTTGGACGAGATCGTGACTGTCGAAGACCGCATCCGCGCGCTGCCTTGCTGGACCGGCAGCATCGACATTGCGCCGCTGCCGGGTGGGCTGAGCAATGCCAATTATCTGGTCAAGGACGCGGCCGGGCGGCACGTCGTACGGCTCGGCCAGGACTATCCGTTCCACCATGTCTTTCGCGAGCGCGAGATGATGACCGCGCGGGCAGCGCACGCCGCAGGCTTCGCTCCGGCCGTCCACTACACCGGACCGGGCGTCATGGTGACGGAGTATCTCGGCGCCAAGGCCTACGTCGCGCAGGACGTGCGCGCCGATCTCGGCCGCGTTGCCGCGTTGCTGCGCGGCTTCCACCGGGAGATGCCCAGTCACATCTCCGGCGCCGGCTTCATGTTCTGGGTATTCCATGTCATTCGCGACTATGCGCGCACGCTGGAGGAAGGCCGCAGCCGCAAGCTGGGCGAATTGCCACGCCTTTTGACTCTGGCGGACGAGCTCGAGCGCGCGCAAAAACTGCTGCCGATCGTCTTCGGTCACAACGATCTTCTGCCGGCTAACATAATCGACGACGGTCACAGGCTGTGGCTCATCGACTTCGAATATGCCGGCTTCAACACCGCGATGTTCGACCTTGCCGGCGCGGCTTCGAACGCCGGCATGAGCGACGAGGAATCCTTCGCCTTCCTGACTGCCTATTTCATGAAGGAGCCGGACCCGGCGATACGGCGCTCGCACGCCGCCATGCAATGCGCGTCGCTGCTGCGCGAGGCGATGTGGGGCATGGTTTCCGAGCTCTACCTCGATGCGCCCGGTGTCGACTACGTCGCCTACGCGGACGAAAACCTGGCGCGGCTCGAAGCCGCCCTGGAAAACTACAGGACAAAATACGGGACGCGGACATGACCTTGCCCGCCCAGGCCGGGATCGTGGTCATCGGCGGTGGCATCATCGGCTGTTCGACGGCCTATCATCTGGCGCGCGACCACAAGGCCGAAATCGTGCTGCTCGAACAGGGCAAACTGACCTCGGGTTCGACCTGGCATGCTGCCGGGCTGGTCGGCCAGCTACGCTCGTCGGCGTCGATCACGCGCGTGCTCAAATATTCAGTCGATCTCTACAAGGGGCTGGAAGCCGAAACCGGCCTCGCCACCGGCTGGAAGATGACTGGCTGCCTGCGCCTCGCCACCAATGCCGACCGCTGGACGGAGTATAAGCGGCTGGCAACGACGGCCAAAAGCTTCGGCATGGACATGCATCTGCTGTCGCCGGCCGAGGTCAAGGAAATGTGGCCGCTGCTGGAAACCGGCGACCTCGTCGGCGCGTCCTGGCTGCCGACCGACGGTCAGGCAAGCCCTTCCGACATCACCCAGTCACTGGCCAAGGGCGCGCGCATGCATGGCGCAAAATTGTTCGAGGAGGTGCGGGTCACCGGCTTTGAACTGACCAACGGCCGGATCGTCAAGGTTAGGACGAACAGGGGCGATATCGCCTGCGACAAGGTGGTGAACTGCGCCGGGCAATGGGCGCGGCAGGTGGGTGCGTTGGCCGGCATCAACGTGCCGCTGCAGCCGGTGAAGCACCAGTACATCATCACCGAGAGGATCGTCGGCCTGGCGACCGACGCGCCGACAATTCGCGACCCCGATCGCCGCACCTATTTCAAGGAGGAGGTGGGCGGGTTGGTGATGGGCGGCTACGAGCCGAACCCGCAGGCGTGGACGACCGGCCTGCCCGGCGGCGATGTGCCGGACGATTGGGAGTTCCGGCTGTTCGACGATGATTACGATCATTTCGAGCAGCATATGAGCCAGGCCATCGAGCGCGTCCCGGCGCTTGCCAATGTCGGCGTCAAGCAGATGATCAACGGGCCGGAGAGCTTTACGCCGGACGGCAATTTCATCCTCGGCGTGGCGCCGGAATGCCCCAATATGTTCGTCGGCGCCGGCTTCAATGCCTTCGGCATCGCGTCCGGCGGCGGCGCCGGCTGGGCGCTGGCGCAATGGGTCGTCGACGGCGAGGCGCCGCTCGATTTGTGGGTGGTCGACATCCGCCGCTTCTCCGACCTGCACCGCGACCGGAAATGGGTCGGCGACCGCACGCTGGAAGCCTACGGCAAGCACTACACGATCGGCTTCCCGCATGAGGAATATGCCAGCGGACGGCCGCGCATCGTCTCACCTTTGTACGAGCGGCTGCAAAAACATCGCGCCGTGTTCGGCTCGAAACTTGGCTGGGAGCGGCCGAACTGGTTCGCGCCGGCAGGCATCGAGCCGAAGGACGTCTATTCGATGGGCCGGCAGAACTGGTTTTCACCCGTCGGCGACGAGCATCGCCATGTGCGCGAAAAGATCGGTATTTTCGACCAATCGTCGTTTGCCAAATACGAAATGACCGGAGCCGACGCGCTGAAGGCGCTGGACTGGATCTGCGCCAATGACGTCGCCAAGCCGGTCGGCCGGCTGACCTACACACAGCTCCTCAATACGCGCGGCGGCATCGAGGCCGATTTGACCGTGGCGAGGCTCGGTGAGGAAAAATTCTACATCGTCACCGGCACCGGGTTCCGCACGCACGATTTCTCCTGGATTGCCGATCATATCGGCAGGGAGTTCGACGTGACGCTGACCGACGTCACCGAGGATTTTGGCACGTTGTCGCTGATGGGGCCGCGCGCACGTGACGTGCTGTCGGCGGTGACCGATGCTGACGTCTCGAATGCCGCCTTTCCGTTCGGCCATGTTCGCGAGATCGCCATTGCCGGCCACACCGTGCGGGCACTGCGCGTCACCTATGTTGGCGAACTGGGCTGGGAATTGCATGCGCCGATCGCGGCGACAGGCGAGGTTTTCGACGCGCTGATGGCGGCGGGCGCTACCCACGACATCCGCCCGGTCGGCTACCGGGCGCTGGAATCGCTGCGGCTGGAAAAAGGCTACCGCGCCTGGGGCGCCGACATCACGCCCAACGACACGCCGCAGGAGGCCGGCCTCGGCTGGGCGGTGAAGCTCAGGAAGAACACCGATTTCCTCGGCCGACGGGCGCTTGAAAAGCTCGGTGGCTCGACGCTCAGGAAACGCTTTGCCGGCTTCACTGTCGACGATCCCGACGTCGTGCTGCTCGGGCGCGAGACCATCCTGCGCAACGGCGAGGCGGTCGGTTACCTCACCAGCGGCGGCTATGGCTACACCATCGGCAGGAACATCGGCTACGGCTATGTGCGCAATGCCTATGGCGTCAGCGATGATTTCCTCACCTCCGGCGACTACGAGCTGGTTGTGGCAATGGAACGGACGCCGGCGAAGATTCACCTCGAGCCGCTTTACGATCCGGCAGGAGTAAAGGTGAAGGCGTAGAGCGTTCCGATTTCAGCCTCAGTTCACGATGAGCACCAGCCCCCGGCTAGGCACCGTATCGGCCTCGCCTGGCATCGAGACATAGGGCGGCGTCTCCTCGGCGCGGGTGACGATGCCTTGCGCCTCGAGCTCGGCGATCCGCGCGGCAAAGCCCGTGTCCCACAGCGTGTTCTTCACCGTCAGTACGATCACTCCGCCCGGCCGGCAGATGCGGATCAGCTCGTCCAGCCCCTCGGCTCCGACATGGCCCGACGTGAAGACGCCGGCTGAGATGATCCCGGCATAGGCATCGTCCACGAAGGGCAGCGGCCCGCCAAGCGCCAGGCAGTGCAGCGCCGAATAGATACCTTTGCGCGCCGCTTGCGCCAGCATTCCTTCCGAGATGTCGAGCGCCTCGACCTGCGGATAACCGGTGATGGCGAGCCACTCGCCGATGAGCCCGGTGCCGGCGCCGGCATCGAGGAGAGGTGCGGCGCCGCGCGGCAGATGGCGGGCCAGCAAGGCAAGGCAGATGGTGGGATGGCGATAGCCGGCCGCCGACATGTCGGCGTCGTAAGTGCCGGCCCAGCTGTCGTAGAGCGCGGCTACGTCTTCCGGCCGCTTCGCCGCATAGGCTGCGGCGAGTGCGCTCTGCTGTTTGCTGTCCGTCATTGCTGTTTCGTCGCCCGGTATTGATCCGCTACGCGATGATAGCCAAACGGTGAAAACTGTGGAACCGTCGTCGCGACAATAAAGATGGGAAAAGGAGCGAAAGCCATGGCGGATGACCAGGCACGCGCCGCGCTTGCGGCAATTCCGATGCTGGCCGGCTATGACGGCCCGCTGGAACGGCTCGGCGGCCTGACCAACCTCGTCTTCAGAGGTAAGGATTTCTGCCTGCGTATCCCCGGCAAGGATACCGAGGAATACATCAACCGCGCCAACGAGGCAGTGGCGGCCCGGGAAGCGGCGAAGGCCGGCGTCAGCCCGGAAGTGCTGCATGTCGATGCCGAGACCGGCGTGCTGGTGACCCGCTTCATCGCCGGCGCCGAGACGATGTCGCCGGAAAAATTCAAGACCCGACCGGGCAGCCCGGCACGCGCCGGCAAGGCCTTTCGCAAGCTGCACACATCCGGCGCGGTGTTCCCCTTCCGCTTCGAGCTGTTCGCGATGATCGACGATTATCTGAAAGTGCTGTCAACCAAGGACGTCGCCCTGCCTGCCGGCTACCACGATGTGGTCCGCGAGGCGGAGGCAGTGCGCTCAGCACTTGCAGCTCAACCTCTGCCGATCGTCGCCTGCCACTGCGACCCGCTCTGCGAAAACTTTCTCGATACGGGCGACAGGATGTGGATCGTCGACTGGGAATATTCCGGCATGAACGATCCGCTCTGGGATCTCGGCGACCTCAGCGTCGAAGGGCAATTCGACGCCGCGCAGGACGAGGAAATGATGCTGGCCTATTTCGGCGGCGAGCCGAGACCGGCGGAGCGCGCCCGCATCGTCATCTACAAGGCGATGTGCGACCTTTTGTGGACGCTGTGGGGACTGATCCAGCTTGCCAACAAAAATCCGGCCGACGACTTTCGCGCCTATGCAGACGGCCGGTTTGCGCGCTGCAAGGCACTGATGGAGATGCCGGAATTTTCGCGGCATCTCGCAGCGGTGCGCCGGGGTTAATTCACACCCTTCGGCACGTTCTCGGGCGGCACCACGGTTTCGACCACCTTCTGGCGATGGAAAATGAACAGGCCGGCCAGCACGACGATGGCCGAGCCGATCAGGATGCGCGGCCCAGGCACATCGCCGAAGAAGGCGAGGCCGAAGACCACTGCCCACAACAGCAGGCTGTAATGCAGCGGCGCCAAGGTCGAGGCCGGCGCCAGCTTCAACGCCCTGGTGATCATCAGATGCGCACCGCAGGAGACGATGCCGAGAAGCAGCATGGCGCCGAAGTCGAGCGAGGACGGCGTCCTCCAGCTGCCGAGGGTCAGCGCAGCGCCGACCAGCAGCGTGCCGATGGTTTGCCAGGTGACCAGCGAAGTGTCGCTGGTGCCGCGGAGCCGCCGATTGAGGATGATGGCGAAGGCAAAGGAAATGCTGCCGGCGAGCGCGAACATCGAGGACAGCGAGAACGCGGCCGACGACGGCTTCAGCATGATCAGCACACCGCAGAAACCGAGCAGGATAGCCGCCCAGCGGCGCCAGCCGACCCTTTCGCCGAGCAAAAAGTGCGACAGCGCCGCGACGTAGATCGGCCCGGCCATGTAGAAGCTCATCACATCGGCGAGCGGCAGATAGACGACCGCCGCGTAGAACAGCGCCGTGTCAAGCGTCGTCATCACCACGCGCAGCAGCTGCAGCTCCGGCCGCTCCATGAGAAACAGCTTGGCCGCACCCTGATGGGCAATCATCGGCCCAAGTATGAAAAACGCGCCGATCGAGCGGATCAGCACGACCTGGCCGACGGAAAAACTGGCAACCAGCCACTTGCCCATCGCATCGTTCAGCGCAAACAGGAAATCGCCGGCGAGCATCAGCAGGATGCCGGCCAGCAGCACGTTCCTGATCGTCGAATTATGGGCTGCGGGCTGCGCCATTCCGTTACCGGTTCCTCGCCGTGGGGTACGGTGACCCGCGTCGTAGTCGCAAGCTGCGGCCGTGACGAGGCGAAAATCGAGAATTCGGTAAGACCAGCGCCGGAAATCGGCTGGACTAATGCATGTCGCGCAAAAGTGTGCAGCGGTTTTGCGACAACGACATGCATCAAAACAGGAACTTAAGCGCGTCGCATGAGGCCGGTCGAGCGCAACGCGCTTTAAGCGTGGCGCCGGTTCACCGTGCCCGGCCTTCCGGCGATCGAAAGCCGCGTGTCCTGCCGGCTGCGCTCGGCCACCACCTTGCCCCTGGCAATGACGCAGAGACGCTCTGGGCGCAGCCGCAGCGCCTCGACCGGGTTGCCGGCATCGAGAACGACCAGGCTGGCGCGCTTGCCGACCGCCAGGCCAAGGTGGTCGAGGCCCATGATGGCGGCATTGACGTTGGTGACCATGTCGAAGCAGCGCGCCATCTCTGCCGGGCTCGACATCTGGGCGACATGCAGGCCCATGAAGGCGACGTCGAGCATGTCTGCGGTGCCCAGCGAATACCAGGGGTCGAGCACGCAATCCTGGCCCCAGCCGACGCGGATGCCGTGCGCCAGCATCTCCTTGACCCGCGTCAGCCCGCGGCGCTTGGGAAAGGTGTCGTGGCGGCCCTGCAGCATGATGTTGATCAGCGGATTGGGGATCGCCGAAACGCCGGCCTCGGCAATCAGCGGCAACAGTTTCGAGACGTAGTAATTATCCATCGAATGCATCGATGTTAGGTGCGAGCCGGCCACTCTGCCCTGCAATCCAAGCCGCTGCGTCTCATAGGCAAGCTGCTCGATGTGGCGCGACAGCGGATCGTCGGTCTCGTCGCAATGCAGGTCGACCATCAGGCCGCGCTCGGCCGCGATCTCGCAGAGCTCGGTGACGGAGCGCGTGCCGTCGGCCATGGTGCGCTCGAAATGCGGAATGCCGCCGACGACATCGACGCCTATGTCGAGCGCCCGGATGGTGTTGCTGCGCGCCGTCGGCGAGCGATAGAAGCCGTCCTGCGGGAAGGCGACCAATTGCAGGTCGATATACGGCGCAACGGTCTTCTTCACGTCGAGCAGCGCTTCGACCGCCAGCAGGCGGTCGTCGCAAACATCGACATGGGTTCGGATCGCGAGCAGGCCCATCGACACCGCCCAGTCGCAATAGGCAAGCGCACGGTCGCGCACCGCCTCGTGGGTCAGAAGCGGCTTCAGCTCGCCCCAAAGCGAGATGCCTTCGAGCAGCGTGCCCGAGACATTGATGCGGGGAATGCCGAGCGAAAGCGTGGCATCCATATGGAAATGCGGATCGACGAAGGGCGGCGAGACCAGATTGCCACGGGCATCGATCGCCGTGCCGGCGCTGACGTTCAGCTCGGGCTCTATCGCTGCGATCGTTTCGCCGACGATGCCGATATCGGCGATCCTGCCGTCGGGCAGCGTGCCGCCGCGCACCACAAGGTCGAAATCCATCTATCGTTACCCCTTTGAAGAGTATGCCTATTCCGGCACGTACCGCACCGCCCCCTTGGCGGCACTTGTCGCCATCGCCGCATAGGCGCGCAAGGCCGTCGTCACCTTGCGCTTGCGCTTTTCCTCGGGCTTCCAGGCAGTTGGTCCCCTGGCCTCCATCGCCGCACGACGGCCGGTGAGTTCGGCGTCGTCGACGGCAAGCCTGATGGTGCGGTTGGGGATGTCGATCTCGATCGTGTCGCCTTCCCTGACCAGCCCGATCAGACCGCCTTCAGCCGCTTCCGGCGAGACGTGGCCGATCGACAGGCCGGAGGTGCCGCCGGAAAAACGACCGTCGGTGATCAGTGCGCAGGCTTTGCCGAGGCCCTTCGATTTGAGATAGCTGGTCGGATAGAGCATTTCCTGCATGCCGGGGCCGCCGCGCGGGCCTTCATAACGGATAACGACGACATCGCCGGCGTTGATCTCGTTCGACAGGATCGCCTTGACGCTGGCGTCCTGGCTTTCGAACACTCTTGCCGGACCGGTGAATTTCAGGATCGATTCATCGACCCCGGCCGTCTTCACGATGCAACCGTCGAGCGCGAGATTGCCTTTCAGCACGGCAAGGCCGCCATCCCTTGAGAAAGGATGTTCGGCCGAGCGGATGACGCCCGTCTCGCGGTCGAGATCGAGCTCGTCCCAGCGGCGGTCCTGGCTGAAGGCGACCTGCGTCGGCACGCCGCCAGGTGCCGCCAGAAAGAAGTCGCGGACATTCTGGCTTGACGTGCGGGAGATATCCCAATGATCGAGCGCTTCGCCGAGGCTTGGGGTGTGCACCGTCGGCAAGTCGCGGTTGATCAGCCCGGCGCTATCCAACTGGCCGAGGATCGCCATGATGCCGCCGGCGCGGTGGACGTCCTCCATGTGGACGTCGGCCTTGGCCGGCGCCACCTTGCACAGCACCGGCACCCGCCGCGACAGCCGGTCGATGTCCTCCATTGTGAAGTCGACCTCGCCCTCATGTGCCGCGGCGAGGATGTGCAGCACGGTGTTGGTCGAGCCGCCCATGGCGATATCGAGCGTCATGGCGTTCTCGAAAGCGCCCTTCGACGCGATGCCGCGCGGTAGCGCGGTGTCGTCGTCCTGCTCGTAATAGCGTTGGGCGAGATCGACGATCAGATGGCCGGCCTCGACGAACAGCCGCTTGCGGTCGGCATGCGTCGCCAGCGTCGAGCCGTTGCCGGGCAGCGACAGGCCGAGCGCCTCGGTCAGGCAGTTCATCGAATTGGCGGTGAACATGCCCGAGCACGAGCCGCAGGTCGGACAGGCCGATCGCTCGATGATCTTGACGTCCTCGTCGGATACCTTGTCGTCAGCGGCCGCGACCATGGCGTCGACCAGGTCAAGCGCCTGGCTCTTGCCGGCGAGCACCACCTTGCCGGCCTCCATCGGTCCGCCGGAGACGAAGACGGTCGGGATGTTGAGGCGCAGCGACGCCATCAGCATGCCCGGCGTGATCTTGTCGCAATTCGAGATGCAGACCATGGCGTCGGCGCAATGCGCGTTGACCATGTATTCGACCGAGTCGGCGATCAATTCTCGCGACGGCAGCGAATACAGCATGCCGTCATGGCCCATGGCGATGCCGTCGTCGACGGCTATGGTGTTGAATTCCTTGGCGACGCCGCCGGCCTTTTCGATCTCGCGGGCAACCAGCTGGCCTAGGTCCTTCAGATGGACATGGCCGGGCACGAACTGGGTGAAGGAGTTGACCACGGCGATGATCGGCTTGCCGAAATCCGAATCCTTCATCCCGGTGGCGCGCCACAGGCCGCGGGCGCCGGCCATGTTGCGGCCATGGGTGGTGGTGCGGGAACGGTAGGCGGGCATTGAACTGTCCTTGCTGTCTGTTCGCGCCGCACAGGCGCGGAAAACCGGAATTGAGCCGCAGGCCTTATAGACGCCAAGCTCTGGTCTGGCCACAATTTTGCGCTGCGCCAGGGCGCGGAACGAGCGCCAGCCAAAGACGCAGCCGGTCCAGACCGTAAAAAAGTCAGAGGTGCTGTCGGATCGGGTTTTGCTCGAGCGTCCTTGGGCAGACGGCGGGCCGGGCATCAATCGCCAGCCGGCCGTTTTGTGAGTGAAAACAAAGCCAAAACCAGTCCGAGGAGCAAGAGAATGCAAAAGATCACCCCCTGCCTGTGGTTCGACGACCAGGCCGAGGAGGCCATGAACCATTACATCTCCATCTTCAAGAATTCGAAGGTGCTGAGCGTGATGCGCTGGCCCAAGGGCAGCGGCGATAATGAGGGCAAGGTGCTGATGGTCTCATTCGAGCTCGACGGCGTTCAGTTCCAGGCGCTCAACGGCGGGCCGCAATTCAAGTTCACCCAGGCAGTCTCGCTCTCCATCGACTGCAAGACGCAGGACGAGGTCGACTATTTTTGGGACAGGCTCATCGCGGGCGGTGGCGAGCCCAGCCAGTGCAGCTGGCTGAAGGACAAGTTCGGCCTCTCCTGGCAGGTCGTTCCCGAGCAGTTGCCCAAGCTGCTGCTGGACCCCGACAGGGAAAAGGCCGGCCGCGTGATGCAGGCGATGATGCAGATGAGCAAGATCGACATCGCCAAGATCGAAGAGGCAGCCAGGGGGTGAACGAACGCGGTCTTGCCTTCCCCCCCTGTGGGAGAAGGTGGATCGGCGCGAAGCGCCGAGACGGTTGAGGGATGTTGGACGGAATGAGACGTTGGTGTTTCCTGGAACACCCCTCATCCGTCGCCTTCGGCGACACCTTCTCCCCCAAGGGGAGAAGGGAAGGGGCCGCATCAAGCCGCTTTGTCGCGGACTTGATAATCCTTCACCGCGGCAAAGCGGATCGCCTTCCAGCGTTCAGCCTCGTAGTTGAGCGAGAAGGCGTGCTGGGCGAGGAACACCGGATCGTTGTCGAGATCGCGGGCAATGTCGCCGCGATGCGCCTCGATGAAGCGCTGGAGCTCGGCCTTGTCGTCGGCCGAGATCCAGCGGCAGACCGAAAAGCGCGACATCTCGAAATCGACCGGCAGTGTGTATTCGAAGTTCAGCCGCTCTTTCAGGACATCGAGCTGCAGGGCGCCGACGACGCCGACGATGGCCGGCGAGCCGTCCTCCGGCGAGAACAATTGCACGACGCCTTCTTCGGCCATCTGGTGCAGCGCCTCCTTGAGCTTCTTGGCCTTCATCGCGTCGCCGAGGCGGACGCGGCGCAGGATTTCCGGCGCGAAATTCGGCACGCCGCGAAACAGGATCTCCTCGCCCTCGGTCAGCGTGTCACCGATGCGCAGCGTGCCGTGGTTGGGGATGCCGACGACATCGCCGGCGAACGCCTCGTCGGCCGTGACGCGGGTGCGGGCGAAGAAGAATTGCGGCGCCGACAGGCTCATCGGCTTTCCCGTGCGCACCAGCTTGGCCTTCATGCCGCGCTCGAGCTTGCCGGAGCAGACACGGACGAAAGCAATACGGTCGCGGTGGTTGGGGTCCATATTGGCCTGGATCTTGAAGACGAAGGAGGTCATCTTGTCCTCGGTTGCCTCGACCTTGCGCGTGTCGGCCTCCTGCGCGCGCGGCGGCGGCCCATAGGCGCCGAGCGCCTCGATCAGGTCGCGCACGCCGTAATTGCGCAGCGCCGAGCCGAAATAGACCGGTGTCAGATGGCCTTCGCGAAAGGCTTCCAGATCGAGCGGGCGGCAGGCCTCGCGCGCCAGCTCCAGCTCCTCGATGAAAGCCTCGCGCTCGTTCTCCGGCAGCAGGCCGGCGACGCGGTTGGAATCGGGACCGTTGACCGGCGTGCGCTCCTTTTCGGCGTCGCCCTTGCGCACAGCATTCAGTGCCAGATGGTAGGTCCCGGAAAAGGTCTTGCCGCGGCCGATCGGCCAGGTGATCGGTGCGGTATCAAGCGCCAGCTTCTGCTCGATCTCGTCGAGGATGTCGAACGGGTCGCGGCTTTCTCGGTCCATCTTGTTGACGAAGGTGATGATCGGGATGTCCCGCAACCGGCAGACCTCGAACAGTTTCAGCGTGCGCGGCTCGATACCCTTGGCGGCGTCGATGACCATGACCGCGCTGTCGACCGCCGACAGCGTGCGATAAGTATCGTCGGCGAAATCCTCGTGGCCGGGCGTGTCGAGCAGGTTGAAGACGGTGTCCTCATATTCGAAGGTCATCACCGAGGTGACCACCGAAATGCCGCGCTCGCGTTCGATCTTCATCCAGTCGGACCGGGTCTGGATGCGGTCCTTCTTGGCCTTGACCTCGCCAGCAAGCTGGATCGCGCCGCCAAACAAAAGCAGCTTTTCGGTGAGCGTTGTCTTGCCGGCGTCGGGGTGAGCAATGATCGCGAAAGTGCGGCGGCGCGATACCGCATCTGTAATCGTTTCGGACATTTTCAGGATTTCCGTGTGAGGCCGGGCTTCTAGCAGCGGAGTGCAGAGCTGTCGACCTCTCCGGCGGAGTGGCCACGCTCCCGGCTTCACGCCGGTTCGGCGGCATGGCTCTCGAAGGCTATCTCGGGAATCCACTCGGCAATGGCGGTACCGATCCTGTCGGCATGGTCCTCCTGCAGATAATGCGCGCCGGGTCCGAGATCGATCAACCGGCAGTTCTTCAGGCCCACCGCGAATTCCCGTGCCGCCTGCGGCGAGACGAGGGCGCCCGGATCGCCTGAGAAAAGCAGCTTCGGGTAGGAGGAAGCCCGGAGCGCCCGATGGTCGTTCTCACTGATGGCGGCGACGTCGGCGGGCTGGCCTTCGATCGGCAGGTCGCGCGGCAGCCTCAGGATCGGCTCGCGCGATCGCGGTGTCGGGAACGGCGCCCGATAAGCTGCCATTTCAGCATCGCTCATCGTGCGCAGAACCGAGGCCGGCAGCACCTTTTCGACGAAAACATTGTCTTCCAGAACAAGCTTCTCACCGATGCCAGGCGTGCGCATTGCCTTGAACAATTCGCGCGCCTGCGGACGCTGGTGGAAATCGTCCCAGCTCTCGAAGGGCCGGATGAATTCAATGAAGGCGAGGCCGAGGATCCGCTGCGGCCGCCGGGCGGCGAGATGGAAGGCAAGGGCGGTACCCCAGTCCTGCGCGACGACCACCATGTCGGTGATGCCAAGCGTCTCGATGAAAGCGTCGAGATACCGGACGTGGTCGAAGAAGCGATAGTCGATGTCCGGCTTGCCGGATTGGCCATAGCCGATCAGGTCGGGCGCTATGCAGCGGCCGAACGGCGCTACATGCGGGATGATGTCGCGCCAGATGTAGGACGACGTCGGGTTGCCGTGCAGGAAGAGTACTGTCGGGCCAGCCGTGCCTGCCTCGATATAGGAAATGGTGGAATCGAGTACCGCGACTTGCGAGCGCGGCAACATTCTGCGCTTTTCGAGTTTCGGGTTCATCGGATCAGCTCCTTTTTGCGAAGACTGTTTTGAAGACGATATTCTTGAAACGCTCGACCGGTTCGGGACTGCGCTCCACCTTCATGCGCAGCATCGCACCTTGCCAGGAACTCAAAAGGAAATCGGCGAGGTCCTCGGCATCGAATGCGTCGGTGATATCGCCGGCCGCCTGGCCTTCGGTGATGCATTCGGCGAACGGCTTGCGCCAGCGTTCGAAAATGGCGACGAGTTGCAGCCTCAGCGCCTCACTGTGAGCCGCCGTCTCGAGGCTGAGATTGCCGATCATGCAGCCCCGTGCCCAATCATGCGCCTCCAGCTTCGACGTGATGATTTCGAGATAGCGGCGCAAGCGCCCGACCGGGGGCGTGCCGTCCCGGGCAAGGGCCTGCTCCACCAAACCGCTCACATAGGCGAAATAGCGGTCCAGCACCTCGCCGGTGAACGCCTCCTTGGATGCAAAATGATTGGTGAAGGACCCCGGGCGGGCATCGGCCGCGGCGACGATGTCGCGTACGCCGGCGGCCGAATAGCCGGAACTCCAGATGGTCTTGAAACCGGCGTCGAGAAGTTTTTCGCGAAGTGAATGTCTAGCCATGCCGTATAATACGTACGTACGTATTAAAGTCAAGAAGCATGTTTTATACCGCGCGCTCTTGGCAGAACCCACGGGCAATGGCATCGCAGTGGTGGCGTTGGAACGAGGAGTGAAGCATGGCAGCGGCGAAACAAGTCATCGTCATCGGCGCCGGCATCATCGGCGCCTCCATCGCCTGGCACCTGACCAGGGCCGGAGCAAAGGTGACGGTCATTGCCGGCAGCGGTGCCGGCGGCGTCGCGACGCCGAATTCCTTTGCCTGGATCAATGCCAGTTGGGGTAATCCGCAGCCTTACTTCCGGCTACGGACTCGATCGATGGCCGAATGGACGCGATTGGCGAACGAGGTGCCGGGCATCCCGTTGCAATGGTGCGGTGGCCTGTGCTGGGACCTGCCCGCGGCCGAACTGGAAGCCTATGCCGCCGAACATTCCCTATGGGGCTACGGCATCGAGCGTGTCGACCGTGCCGGAGCGGCCCGCATCGAGCCCAATCTGGCCGAACTTCCCGACTTCGCCCTTTATGTCGCCAAGGAAGGTGTCGCCGAGCCGGTCGCCGCCACGCAAGCACTGCTGGCCGACGCCGAACGGCGCGACGCGCGGCTGCTGACGGGAGTTACCGCGACCGCGCTTGTGCAGGCCAACGGCAGGATTGCCGGCGTCGATACATCCGGCGGGCCGATTACTGCCGACGAGGTGGTGATCGCGGCCGGAGCCGGCTCTCCGGCACTAGCGGCAACAGCCGGGATAGAACTCCCGATCGAAACGCCGCCCGGCCTGATCGTGCATTCGCGCCCCTACGAAAAGCTGCTCAACGGGCTGGTGATCGGCGACCGCCTGCATATGCGCCAGACAGCGGGAGGCCGCGTCATCGCCGGCTCGGATTTCGGCGGCGCCGATCCCGGCATGGATGCCGCGGCCACCGCCCGCGACCTGTTTGCAGCGATGAAGGCGATGCTGCGCGGCGCGGATGGGCTGGAACTCGATTTCCACACCATTGGCTACCGGCCGACGCCGGTCGATGGCTTTCCCATCATAGGCCGCGCCGAAGGCACGGGCGGCGTCTACGTCGCCGTTATGCATTCCGGCATCACGCTGGCGCCGGCCGTCGGCCTGTTCGCCGCCCGCGAAATCCTCGACGGCGAGCGCGATCCGCTGCTTGATCCCTACGGACTGGCGCGGTTTACTCAATAACCGGGTGGGCGGCGAAAGCCGCCGGCCAGCGGCTCGATGGCCCTGGCGATCCCGAGCAGGCGCGACTCCGACCAGCGTTTGCCAACAAGCTGTAGTCCGATGGGCAGGCCGTCGCGATCCTGTCCGCAGGGCAGCGACAGTGCCGGATGGCCGCTGTAGTTGAACACCGCGCCATAGGCCGGCAGCATCCAGTAGCTTTGCTTCTCGCCGTCGACCTCGATCGGCGTTCCCGGCTCGCAATGCGGGAAGGCGGTGACCATGGCCACCGGGCACAGCAAGGCGTCGCAACCGTCGAAGAACCGTTCCCATGCCAGGATGGAGCGGTCGCGGCGGGCGAGCGCCTCGAACCAGCGCGAGACCGGCGTCGGCTTCTCCGGTGGTTCGGGCTGCGCCGCCTCCAGCATCATGCCGATCAGGACGCCGCCCTGCTTCAGGTCGTCGTGCAGGTCGAGCTCCGGCAATTCGGCTTCCTCGACGATGGCGCCCGCAGCCTGAAGCTCTTTTGCCAGACTTTCGACCGCCGCGCTGATCTCGCCGGCCACTGGAAAGCCCGGAAAGGACGGCGCGACGGCAATGCGCAAATTTTTGAGGTCCAGCTCAGGCATGGTTTCGACCGGGACCGGCGCAAGGTCGGTATCGCTTCCATCCGGCCCGGCAATGAGGCCGTAGATGAGCGCCAGGTCCTCGACGCTGCGCGCCAGCGGTCCGAGGCAGGACATCAGCCGCACGCTGCGCGGCGCCCCGCCTGGATCGGGGAAGGCGCCGGCGAGCGAGACGCGGTGCTCGGTCGGCTTGAGGCCGTAGACGCCACAAAAGGCGGCCGGCAGCCGGATCGAATCCTGCATGTCGGTGCCGACCTCGAACGGCGTCATTCCGGTGCTGAGCGCCGCCGCCGCACCGCCACTGGAGCCGCCGGCGGTGCGCTGGAGATCCCAGGGATTGCCGGTGCGGCCGAATGGCGGATTGCTCGACTGCCAGTCACCGAGCATTGTCGCCACGTTCGTCTTGCCCACCAGTATGCCGCCTGCCGCCTTTAGCCGGGCAACGACCGAACTGTCTGCCCTCGGGGCATAGTCGGCGAAGGCCGGGAAGCCGACGGTGGTTCTCATGCCAGCGGTTTCGTGCGTGTCCTTCAGTGTGAACGGCAGGCCATGCAGCGGCCCAAGTGCCTCGCCGCGCGCCTGCGCTTCGTCGGCTTTCTTCGCTCGAGCGCGAGCCTCCTCCCTGTCGAGCGTGACGACGGCATTGGCCGCCTCATTGTGCCTGTCGATCTGCGCCAGATGCTCGTCCAGCACTTCTATTGCGGAAACCGTACGGTCGCGGATGGCCGCGGCCAGTTTGGTGGTCGAGGAAAAGACGATATCCATCATGACCGCTCCGGGCTATCGCGTCGCGCTCCTCAAAATGGTGGATTGCGGCGCGGCTTCAAGCCTGGCTCGGCATTTTGACGACGGCGGCGCTTGATCGGATTGCGCTGCCGGGATTTGTTGAGGGGGCGCTGTACCGCGGCCTCCCGCGATCGGCACCTCTACGGCTTACCGTCCCCTGTTATGCGTCCGTTCGTAGAGCTCACGGATGATGCCGCTTGCCGTGGTCTCGAACAGAAACGGCAAGAAAGCATGAATGAGCGCGGCAAAGGCCGCCATGAACAATCGCGACGAGAACCATGCGGCGAAAGCCATATGGCCGAAATAGCTCTCGCCGACCGCGGCCGGGTGAGAGGTGAAAAGTCTTGCGAGCCGTGCTGTCATGTCGATCCCTCCTGCCGGCATGAAGAGCCAGCGATGAATATCCTGCCACGGCTATCAGGGTCATCGGTCTCAAATTGTCCTTGTCTAAAGCCAAATTTTGGGACAAACATCCCGCATGATGGCGGAAATCGACGAAATAGACCGGAGATTGCTGGCCGAGCTGCAACGCGACGGCACGCTGTCCGTCGACCAGCTCTCGGCAAGAATATCGCTGTCGCGCAATGCCTGCTGGCGCCGGGTCAAGCGGCTGGAGGAAGACGGCGTCATTACCGGTCGGGTGGCACTGGTCGACGCCGACAAGCTCGGACTCGGGCTTTCGGTGTTCATCCTGATCCGCACCTCGAACCACGATCCCGACTGGCTGCAAAGATTCCGGGCGGCGGTGACCGGCTTTGCCGAGATCACCGGCGCCTACCGCATGTCCGGCGATCTCGACTATGTGCTGCGCGCCCGCGTCGCCGATGTGAAGGCCTATGACCGGCTCTACCAGCGGCTGATCGCCAAGGTGGCGCTGTCGGACGTTTCGGCCTCTTTCGTCATGGAGGAGATCAAGGAGACCACGGTCGTTCCGATGGAACTGCGCTGAGGCGGAACTGCGCTGAAAGAAAGCCGTTGATAGCATTGCCGCCGAGTTGACTGAACCGGCGTTCGCGACGATAGGATCAGCCTTATGCGCGCAGCACCTTATCCTACCTCCGTCATCGGTCCGGCTGTCGGTTTCGTCAGGCTGCCGCATGGCGAGGGCTTGCCGCTTCCCGCCTATGAGAGCTCGGGCGCCGCCGGCATGGACCTGCGCGCCGCCGTCCCCGACGACAGGCCGCTTTTGATCCTGCCCGGAAAGCGCGCGCTGGTGCCGACCGGGCTGGTCCTGGAAATTCCGGAGAGCGTCGAAGGCCAGGTCCGGCCGCGTTCGGGCCTCGCCGTCAAGCACGGGCTCACCTGCCTCAACACGCCGGGCACCATCGACAGCGACTATCGCGGCGAGGTCAAGGTGCTGCTGATCAATCTCGGCGACGAGGATTTCGCCGTGACGCGCGGCATGCGGATCGCCCAGATCGTCTTCGCCCCGGTAACGCAGGCGACCGTCGAGGAGCGCACATTGGCCGGCGGCACGGCGCGCGGCTCGGGCGGCTTCGGATCGACCGGCACCGCTTGATGAAAATACCCAAACTCGTCATCTTCGATTGCGACGGGGTTCTGGTCGATACCGAGAACCTGGCCAATCGGCGCCTCGCCGAATGGTTGACCGCGGCAGGCTTCCCGGCCAGCTTCGAATATTGCCGCAAGAATTTCTCCGGCCGCAGCATGGTCTCGGTGCAGAAGGAAGTCGAGGCGACCGGCGTCAGTCTTGGCGCCGATTTTGTCGAGCGCTGGAACGCCGGCCTGCCGGACCTGTTCGCACATGGCGTCGAGGCCATCCCCTACGTTCGCGAGTTCATCGAAACCGTGCACGCCGCCGGCATCGCCACCTGCGTCGCCTCGTCGGCACGGGTATCGAAAATGCACATCACACTCGGCCAGACCGGGCTGCTGCCGCTGTTCGAGCATGCGCTGTTCAGCTCGACCATGGTCTCGCGCGGCAAGCCGTTCCCCGACCTCTTCCTGCATGCGGCAGCGACGATGGGCTTCGCGCCCGCCGACTGCATCGTCATTGAGGACAGCGTCGCCGGGACGACAGCCGGCATCGCCGCCGGCATGCGCGTCTATTCCTACCACGGCGACCCGCTTTCCGACCGCGATGGACTGATCGAAGCTGGCGGCATCCTGTTCGACGACATGCGTGAACTGGCCGGGCTGGTGCCGATCCACTGATCGCCTTTGCGTAAGCTGCATGCGCATCCGGTCTCAGACCGGGCGTGGGGCTCCAAGTACTCGGTCGACCGTGTCGCGTATGAGGCTGCGCAGCTTGGCCGGCCTGTCGAGATGACTGACGACAAGGAGGCCGTCGGCCGCCACCGTTAGCGCGTCCGCTGTGCGGTCCGGATCGGGATTTGCGTCCGCGATCAGCAGATCCCTGAGGATACCCCACTTCCAGTGACGATGCTGATCGATCGCCTGGCGAACCGGGCTGCTGGGATCCGGATATTCAGCGGCGGCATTCTGAAACGGGCAGCCGCGGTAGCCCGGCTGATCTGCCGCATCGGCGATGAGATCGAATATCGCAAGGATCATCTGCCGAGGTGGCCGCCGCCCAAGCTTCGCGATTGCCGCCCGTCCTCCCTTGCTGAGCTCCTCGATATAGGCGCGGACCAGATCGTCCTTGGCCGCGAAGTGATGATAGAACGTCGCCTTGGCAACGCCGGCCTCGGCGATGATGCGGTCGATGCCGACTGCGCGCACCCCCTCCAGAGAAAACAGCGCGGTCGCCGTATCGAGGATGCGACGGCGCGCAAGACTTTCGGGACGATTGTTGATTCGGGCTGCGGACATGCCTTGACTATATAGCAGACAGGTCTGTATACATCCACATGTAGACAGACAGGTCTACCTACTAATGAAGGAAATGCGAACATGGCTTCGATAGTCAGGGAAATCATCGTAGATGCTTCACCGGAAAGCGTATGGGCGACGGTCGGCGACTTCGCCGGCGGCGCCCAACGGATAGCCCCAGGCGTTTTCGTCGACTGCAGGGTGGATGAGGACGACGTACGGGCCCTTACTTTCGCCGACGGCAAGATTGTGCGAGAGCGGCTCATCGCCCGCGACGAGCAGAGCCGGCGCATCGTGTGGGGATGGCTCGGCGATGAGGTCGCCCATGATAACACCTCCATGCAGGTCTTTGCCGAGGGTGAGGGCCGGAGCCGCCTGGTCTGGATCCATGACACTCTGCCGGACGAACTCGGCGCGTGGCTCGCAGCCGCCATGGATCAGCTGGTGCCTGTTTTCCAGCAGACCCTGGCGACCGAAGCCAAACCAACATAGCGGGGTAACGCCAGGTGTTTCCTCTTGGCCGCAAAATGCTCTAGCTTGCGCGCGCCCGACATAACGAGCGCGCGCATGGCCTTCTCGCTGGTTCGTTTCATCCTTGCCTGCCTGCTGCTGCCTTGTCTTTGGACGACGGCCAGCGCCGAGGCCGTCAGTTTCCCGGAGCTCGGCAGCGCTGTCCCCGGCCACGGCGATGTCACCTATCTCGACCTCGCCAGGATGGTCATTCCCGATCTGGCCGCGGACAAGGACGGCTTTTTCCGGGGTTCGACGCCGATCGAGATGCGCCACATCGCTGGTCCGGACTACGGCGGCTCCCCGCCGGCGACGTCGGGTCTTTCCAACGCCGGCGTGCTCGGCATCAAGGCCGGCGGCAAGGAGCGGCTGGCCATGCTGTTCGACCTTGGCGACTCGCCTGACAGCGCCGAGGGCTATGCCGTGCTGGCACTCTATGACATCACCGGCAAGCCGGCGCTGCTCGACGCGGTCAATGTCGCCGTCGACCGCATCACCTATCTTCGCGATCCGGGCAAGCTGGCGATCGGGCCTGGTGACGACGCTATCATCAGCATGAGCATGCATTTCAATTCGAGCCAGGGCTATGGGATCACGCCGCTGATCATGGTCCGCAACGACAGGTTCGAGCTGATCGACATGATCTATACGTTCGACGAAAACCTCTGCACTCATAGGAGGACACAGAATGCGGCGTTCCAGGTGGTCGCCGACGGCCAGCCTTATGCAGCCATCAAGGTCACAGTGACCGACGCGACGCTACCGGGAGAAGAAAGCTGCGACGGCCAGCCGCCGCCAGAGGCGTCTTCGCGCGACATTTCCGTCACCTATCATTGGAACAAAAATGCTTCGCGCTACGTCAAGGATTCCGATGCGCTGGACCGATTGGCAGATGACAACGCCAAACGCTTCTGAGCCAACCGCATTTGTTTGCCCGGCGCCTTCCGCCGGGCTAGAATTTGCCTCACATTCTGCACTGGAGGGGAGCATCCATGGACAAGGGTAAGATTTTTCGCGACCTGCATGCCTCGATCTTCGTCATGGCCAATTCCTGGGACGTCGGGACGACCAAGCTCTTGGCTTCGTTCGGCTTCAAGGCGCTGGCCACGACCAGCGCCGGCTTTGCCTTTTCGCGCGGCCTGCCCGATGGTGCGGTGACGTTCGAGGCGATGATCCATCATTGCCGTGAAGTGTCGGCGGCGACCGGGCTGCCGGTTTCGGCCGATCTCGAAAAGGGCAAGGGCGACAGCGCAACAAGTGCCGGCGAGACCATCTTCGCCGCCGAGGCGGCTGGCCTCGCCGGCTGCTCGATCGAGGACCATACCGGCGAGCCCGACAAGCCGATCTATGATTTTGCGCATGCCGTCGAGCGCGTCGCGGCGGCGGCAGAAGCGGCACGGGCACTGAAACGCGATTTCGTCTTCACCGCGCGGGCCGAGAATTTCCTGTGGGGCAAGCCCGATCTTGACGATACGATCAAGCGGCTGCAGGCCTTCGAGAAGGCCGGCGCCGACGTGCTCTATGCACCGGGGCTAGGCGACATCGAGATGGTGCGAACCGTCTGCTCGGCGCTGACCAAGCCGGTCAACGTCATGGCCAGGCCCGGCTTCACCATCGCCGACCTGGCCACGGCGGGGGTAAAGCGCGTCTCGCTCGGTCCATGGCTCACCAATTTCGCCTTCGGCATGCTGGAGACCGCGGCGCGCGAGATCCAGCAGGATGGCACCTTCGGCTTCACCCGCGCCGCCATGCCGTTCGGCAAGCTGCAGGCGCTGTTTGCCAAATCTTCAGCCTAGGTCGGGCCCGGCGAATGACCCTCACCGTCGTCGACATGCACACCGGCGGCGAGCCGCTGCGGATCGTCACCGGCGGCTACCCCGACATTCCCAAGGGCACGATCCTCGAAAAGCGTGCCTATGTGCGCGACCATCTCGATCATCT
This sequence comes from Mesorhizobium sp. M0410, assembly GCF_040321435.1. Classification (NCBI taxonomy): domain Bacteria; kingdom Pseudomonadati; phylum Pseudomonadota; class Alphaproteobacteria; order Hyphomicrobiales; family Phyllobacteriaceae; genus Mesorhizobium; species Mesorhizobium sp. M0410. The sequence continues at coordinate 70,281 of NZ_JAMYRN010000012.1, read as the reverse complement.
CAGAAAGATCCTGATGTTCGAGCCGCGCGGCCATTACGACATGTATGGCGCGCTGCTGGTGGAGCCTGACCTGCCGGGCGCCGACCTCGCGGTGCTGTTTATGCACAATGAGGGCTATTCGACGATGTGCGGCCACGCCATCGTCGCGCTCGGCCGCTACGCCGTCGACGAGCGGCTGGTGGCGCCACGCGAGCCGTTGACGACCGTAAACATCGAGGCGCCGTGCGGGCTGATCTCGGCTTCTGTGGACGTAAGGAATGGCAAGGCCGGTGCGGTGTCCTTCGAAAGCGTGCCGGCGTTTCTGTTCGCCCGCGACCGGCGGATCGAGCTGCCGGGCTATGGTCCGGTCGGCTTTGACATCGCCTATGGCGGCGCCTTCTATGCGCTCGCCGACTGCCGCCAGTTCGGGCTGGAATTCGGCAGGAACCGGGTGCGCGATTTCGTCGATGCAGCGACCGCGCTGACCGATAAGCTCAAGGCCGAATTGCCGCTGTCGCATCCCGACCATGCCGATCTCGCCTTTCTCTACGGCACCATCCTGACTGACGGACAGGATGCGTTCTCCGATACGCCGACCAAAAACATCTGCGTTTTCGCCGAAGCCGAGGTCGACCGTTCGCCGACCGGCTCGGGCGTCACCGCGCGGCTGGCGGCCATGCACGCCAAGGGGCAAATCGAGATTGGCCGGGCGCGGCTGTTCGAGAGCATCGCCGGCTCGCGCTTTTCCGGCGCGGTCGCACGCAGGGCCACAGCCGGGCCGCATGATGCCATCATCGCCCGGGTCGGCGGCCGCGCCTATTACTCAGGACGGGCCGAATTCATCGTCGAGGACGATGATGACCTGGGCAGGGGTTTCCTGCTGCGCTAGCTCCCTTCCCGCGCCGAGATCGCCTTGTGCAGATGCACCATCATGGCGGCGGCGAACAGCGGCGTCAAAAGGTTGAGCAGGGGCACGGCCAGGAAAGCGGCGACGACCAGCCCGGCCAGGAATACGGTGACCGCGTGCTTTCTGCGCAGCGCCCTGGCCTCGGCCTCCGGGCGAAAGCGCATGGTGGCGAACTCGAAGAACTCGCGCCCGAGCAGATAACCGTTGACGATGAAGAAGGCGGCGATGTTGATGCCCGGCACCAGCAGAAGCAGCAGAGCGATGATGTTGCCGAGGATGACGACGCCGAAGAACCTGATCGCCAGCACCAGCGAGCGCAGCGCCGGCACGGCGCAGCCGGGCGGATCGTTGGGATAGTCGGTGCGCTCGACCACTTCGGCGACGTCGTCAAGGAACAGGCCGGCGATGATCGCCGTCACCGGCGCGATAAAAAGCGCCAGCCCCAGCGCAAGGCCGACGCCGGCGACGACGGCGCCCAGCCATCCGGCCCAGGAGGGAAGGGCGGGCAGCCATGCATCGATCCACGGCCAGGCCAGCCATTCGAACAGGCTCTTTATCCCGAACCACAGCGCCGCCAGTGCCAGCAAGGTCAGCCCCAGTGTCTTCACGAACACGGAACGGAATTCGGGCGAGAACAGCCGGCTCAAGGCGGCGCGGGCGGCGTCGAGGATCACGGCGTTTCCAATTCCATGTCAAACATGCCCGTGGCTGATATCTCCGAATAGGCGGAGACCGCCCAAGTCGCAAGCGCGGCTTCCTAGCGCGCGACCTTCGCCTGGGGAATGGTCATCGCCGCCACGCCGACGACGACCAGGGCCATTCCCCACCACGCGCTCGGACCAAGGCTTTCGCCAAGGAACACGGCTCCGATAGCAACGCCGATCGGCACCCGCAGATAGGCTTGCGAGGTGGTGCCGACGGAGCCCAGCGAATGGAGGAGGCGGAAATAGATCGAGAAGGCCAGCGCGGTCGAAAACACCGAAAGCCCGAGCAGCGCAAGGACCGAAGCTGTCGATGGCGCCAAGGTCCATGGCCGGTCGAACGCAAGGCTCAACGGGATCAGCATCGCGGCGCCGCAGAGCATCGAACCGGCGGCCGGCACCATCGGGTCGAGCCCCCTGAAGCCGCGGCCGAAAACGGCAGCGCCGGCGTAGCAGATCGTCGCCGCGACCACGGCAAGTTGCGGCAATATTTGCTGTCCGAGGCCGCCTAGCGCTGGGGCGCCGACAACGAGGCATATTCCGGCGATTCCCGCCGCGACACCGAACAGCTTGCGCATGGTCGCCGGTTCATGGCGGGTGATGAGGGCGGTCAGCAAGAAGGTGAAGATCGGCGAGGTCGCATTCAGGATCGTGGCCAGCCCGGCATCCAGCGAGCGCTCGGCCCAAGCGATCAGCGTGAACGGCACGACGCTGTTGAGGCATGCCTGGAATGCAAACCGGCGCCAGCTTGCGGCATCACCCGGCAAGGCCAGCCCGCGCCAGCGGATCCAGGCGAACAGGATGCCACCCGCGACCAGGGTTCGCGCGGCGATCAGCGTTACCGGCGGGATCGTCGCGACGCCGATCTTGATGAAGCTGTAGGATACGCCCCACAGCAGCGCCAATACGACGAGCAGCACCAACTCGAGCCTCGTGTCGGTTTTCATGGACATGGCCGGCTGGAACCTCTGGGCATCGCTCATCTCAGCCATGCTTGTAAGCCAGGCACGCGGGAAATGCTTCGGCCGCCATCCAACGATGGTCGCTATGCTGACATTCGTCGGATCGCCGCTAGGCAAAGCCGCATCAAACCGCTAGACCCGCCCGCGCCCGGCGTGGCAGAAAGCCGGTGGCTTTTGGCGGAGACATGAATTGATGCCGGATTATGACGTGCTTTGTATCGGAAATGCCATCGTCGACATCATCGCCCAGTGCGACGAGGCGTTCCTGGAGACCAACGGCATCATCAAAGGCGCGATGAATTTGATCGACACGAGGCGCGCCGAACTGCTCTACAGCCGCATGGGCCCGGCCATCGAAGCCTCGGGCGGCAGCGCCGGCAACACGGCGGCGGGCGTTGCCTCCTTCGGCGGCCGCGCCGCCTTCTTCGGCAAGGTCTCCAACGACGCGCTCGGCGAAATCTACGCGCATGACATCCATGCCCAGGGCGTCGCCTTCGACACAAAGCCGCTCAACGGCGAACCGCCGACGGCGCGCTCGATGATCTTCGTCACGCCGGACGGCGAGCGCTCGATGAACACCTATCTCGGCGCTTGCGTCGAGCTCGGCCCGGAGGACGTCGAGGCCGACAAGGCGTCGGGCGCCGCCGTCACCTATTTCGAGGGCTATCTGTGGGACCCGCCGCGCGCCAAGGAAGCGATCCGGCAGACGGCGAAACTCGCCCACGCCGCCGGGCGCGAAGTGTCGATGACCCTGTCGGACTCGTTCTGCGTCGACCGCTACCGCGACGAGTTCCTCGATCTGATGCGCTCCGGCACCGTCGACATCGTCTTTGCCAACAGCCACGAGATCAAGTCGCTCTACCAGACCGCGTCCTTCGACGAGGCGCTGGCGCAGATCCGCAAGGATTGCAAGATCGCCGCCGTCACCCGCTCGGAAAAGGGCTCGGTGATCGTGCGCGGCGACGAGACCGTCACCATCGAGGCGACCAGGATCCGCGAGCTGGTCGACACGACAGGCGCCGGCGACCTCTATGCCGCCGGTTTCCTCTATGGCTACACGCAAGGCCGCAGCCTGAAGCAGTGCGGCGACCTCGGCTCGCTGGCCGCCGGACTGGTCATCCAGCAGATCGGCCCAAGGCCAAGGCAGAATCTGCGCCGCGAGGCCGAACAGGCGGGGTTGCTGTAGCGCGGCGCCTCTTCCTTCTCCCCCAAGGGAGAAGGAAGAGGTGCCGCTAGGCGCTCCTCAAGCCCCGGTGCTATACGCCGCGATCGCCGCCATATTGACGATGTCTGAGTCCTTGGCATTGAGCGAGACGATCTGAACCGGCTTGTTCAGGCCGACCAGCAGCGGGCCGATGACGGTAGAGCCGCCGAGTTCCTGCAGCATCTTGGTCGAGATCGAGGCCGAGTGGAAAGCCGGCATCACCAGCACGTTGGCCGGGCCGGTCAGCCTGATGAACGGGTACTGCGCCATGGCGCGGGCGTTGAGCGCCACGTCGGCGGCCATTTCGCCGTCATACTCGAAATCGACGCGGCGCTTGTCGAGGATGCGCACCGCTTCCTGGACGCGCTCGGAGCGCTCGCCCTGCGGATGGCCGAAGGTCGAATAAGCGAGCATGGCGAGCCTCGGCTCGTAGCCCATGCGGCGGGCAAAGCCGGCGGCCTCCTCGGCGATGTCGGCGATCTGTTCAGCATTCGGCATGTCGTGCACGGCGGTGTCGGCAACGAGGACGGTGCGGCCCCGCGCCAGCACGATCGACACGCCGATAACGCAGTGGCCGGGCCTTGCGTCGATGACGCGGCGGATGTCATCGAGCGCCGTCGAATAGTTGCGGGTGACACCGGTGACGATGCCGTCGGCATCGCCCAGCGCCACCATGCAGGCGGCGAAATGGTTGCGATCGTTGTTGATCAGCCGCTGGCAGTCGCGGAACAGGAAGCCTTTGCGCTGCATGCGCTCGTAGAGATAGTCGGCGTAGACCGAGTTGCGCCGCGACAGCCGCGCATTGATGATCTCGATGCCTTGCTTGCCGAGGTCGATGCCGGCGTTCCTGGCGTTTTCCTTGATGATGTCGTCGCGGCCGAGCAGGATGGCGGTGCCGAGCCGCTGGTTCACATAGGAGACGGCGGCGCGCATCACCTGCTCCTCCTCGCCCTCGGCAAAGACGATGCGCTTGGGCTGGCGGCGCACCCGGTCGTAGATGCGCTGCAGCGTCGATGCGATCGGGTCGCGGCGGGCGGAAAGCTCCTGCGCGTAGCGGTCCAGATCGAGGATCGGCTTGCGGGCGACGCCGGAGTCCATCGCCGCCTTGGCGACCGCGATCGGGATCGCCGAGATCAGGCGCGGATCGAACGGCACCGGGATGATGTAGTTTGGACCGAATTTCGGCCGCATGCCCTGATAGGCGGCGGCGACGTCGTCGGGCACGTCCTGGCGCGCCAGTTCGGCGAGCGCTTTGGCCGCGGCGATCTTCATGTCGTCGTTGATGGTGGTCGCCCGCACATCGAGCGCGCCGCGGAAAATGTAGGGGAAGCCAAGCACGTTGTTGACCTGGTTGGGATAGTCGGACCGCCCCGTCGCCATGATGGCGTCGGTGCGGATCTCGGCGACCTCCTCCGGCGTGATCTCGGGGTCGGGATTGGCCATGGCGAAGATGATCGGGTTCTTGGCCATCGACTGCACCATCCTGGTGGTCAGCGTGCCCTTGGCCGAGAGGCCGAGGAACACGTCGGCGCCGTCCAGCGCTTCGGCCAGCGAGCGCGCACCGGTTTTCACGGCGTGCGCCGATTTCCACTGGTTCATGCCTTCGGTGCGGCCCTGAAAGACCACGCCCTTGGTGTCGCACAGGATGATATTTTCTGGCGCAAAGCCCATCGCCTTCATCAGTTCGATGCAGGCGATGCCGGCAGCGCCGGCGCCGTTGCAGACCATTTTCGTGGTCTTCATGTCGCGGCCGGTGATTTCCAGCGCGTTGATCAGGCCGGCGGCCGAAATGATGGCAGTGCCGTGCTGGTCGTCATGGAAGACCGGTATGTCCATCAGCTCGCGCAGCCGCTGCTCGATGATGAAACACTCCGGCGCCTTGATGTCCTCGAGGTTGATGCCGCCGAAGGAGGGGCCGAGAAAACGCACGCAGTTGATGAATTCGTCGGCATCCTCGGTGTCGACCTCGAGATCGATGGAATCGACATCGGCGAAGCGCTTGAACAGCACCGCCTTGCCTTCCATCACTGGCTTCGAAGCAAGCGCGCCGAGATTGCCGAGGCCAAGGATGGCGGTACCGTTGGAGATGACGGCGACCATGTTGCCGCGAACCGTATAGTCGAAGGCGCGGCTCGGATCCTCGGCAATGGCGAGAACCGGCACGGCGACGCCCGGCGAATAGGCGAGGCTGAGATCGCGCTGCGTCGCCATCGGTTTTGTGGCGACGATCTCCAGCTTGCCCGGCCGCCCCATGGCATGGAATTCCAATGCCTCCTGGGCGCTGACGGAGGGCCCGTTGCTTTCGGATTTCTTGGCCATGATGCTTTCGGTTCCTCGCCCGTACGGCACCGCTTGAGATGGGTGCGCATGCTTTCTTTTGTGGAAGGTTCGGGATTAAGGCTACACTTCGCCGCTGTAAACCGCCAAGCATGGCCTGGAAAATTTTGGAAGCAGCTTCTTGAACGACGAGACGCCCATTCGAAGCGACAATGCCACGCCGGCCTTCGCGCCGGCGACGCCGATGATGGAGCAGTATATCGAGATCAAGGCGGCGAACCCGGATTCGCTGCTGTTCTACCGCATGGGCGATTTCTACGAGCTGTTCTTCGACGACGCCGAGAAAGCAAGCCGGGCGCTCGGCATCGTGCTGACTAAGCGCGGCAAGCACCAGGGGCTCGACATCCCGATGTGCGGCGTGCCGGTGCATGCCGCCGACGATTATCTGCAGAAGCTGATCGGCCAGGGGTTCCGCGTCGCCGTCTGCGAGCAGATCGAGGATCCGACGGAGGCCAGGAAGCGCGGCGGCAAATCGGTGGTGCGCCGCGACGTGGTGCGGCTGGTAACGCCCGGCACCATCACCGAAGACAAATTGCTGGCGCCGTCGGAATCGAGTTTTCTGATGGCGCTGGGACGGGTCAAGGGCGGGGCCGAGCATTCCTTTGCCTTGGCCTGGATCGAGATCTCGACCGGTGTCTTCCGCGTCGCCGAGACCACCGCCGACCGGCTGCTCGCCGATGTCTTCCGCGTCGACCCGCGCGAGCTGATCGTCGCCGAGCCGGTGTTTTACGACCCGGAGCTGAAACCGGTCTTCGACGTGCTCGGCCGTGTCGCCAGCCCGCAGCCGCCGTCGCTGTTCGATTCGGCTTCGGCCGCCGGCCGCATCGCGCGCTTCTTCGAGGTGGCGACCCCTGACAGTTTCGGCTCGTTTTCGCGCGCCGAGCTGTCGGCGATCTCAGGCGTCATCGCCTATGTCGAAAAGACGCAGAAAGCCGAGCGGCCGCCGCTGTCGCGGCCGGAGCGCGAGGAGCAGGGCTCGACGCTGTTCATCGACCCGGCGACGCGCGCCAACCTGGAACTGCTGCGCACGCTGTCCGGCAGCCGCGACGGATCGCTGTTCAAGGCGATCGACCGCACGGTGACCGGCGGCGGTGCAAGGCTGCTCGCCGACCGGCTGATGGCGCCGCTGACCGATCCGGCGGCAATCGCTGCAAGGCTGGACTCGGTGTCGTTCTTCCGCTCCGAGACGCGCCTTTGCCAGGCGGTGCGGGCAAGCCTGAAGAGCGTTGCCGACATGCCGCGCGCGCTGTCCAGGCTGGCGCTCAACCGCGGCGGCCCGCGCGACCTCGGCGCGCTGCGCGCCGGTTTCGAAGCGGCCGGCGCCATCGCCGAACTGTTCGGCCAGATCGCCTTGCCGGGCGAACTGGCCGCGGCGTTGGGAGCTATCAAGACGCTGCCCAATGAACTGGCGGCGCATCTGGCGCAGGCGCTGAGCGACGAGCTGCCGTTGCTCAAGCGCGACGGCGGCTTCGTCCGCGGCGGCTACCACGCCGAACTCGACGAGATGCGGGCGTTGCGCGACGAGTCGCGAAAAGTGATCGCCGGGCTGGAGCGCTCGCTGATCGACGAGACCGGCATCCGCTCGCTGAAGATCAGGCACAACAATGTGCTGGGCTATTATATCGAAGTCATCGCCAATCATCATGCGCTGATGACCGGCAGCGACGGCGCCAGGGCGCGCTTCATCCATCGCCAGACCATGGCCAACGCCATGCGCTTCACCACCACCGAACTCGCCGAGCTGGAAACCAAGATCGCCAATGCGGCCGACCGGGCGCTGGCGATCGAGCTTGCCGCTTTCGAGGCGCTGACGGCGCAAGTGGTCGGCCACGCCGACAGGATCCGTGCCGGCGCCGAAGCGCTCGCCGTGCTCGACGTTTCGGCCGCACTTGCCTTGCTTTCCGAGAGCGAGGCCTGGTGCCGGCCGTTGGTCGATGCGAGCCTTGCCTTCGAGATTTCGGGCGGACGCCACCCGGTGGTCGAACAGGCGCTGCGGCGTTCCGGCGAAGGCCCGTTCGTCGCCAATGATTGCGATCTGTCGCCGCAAGGCGATGCCAAGACCGGCGCGATCTGGCTGCTGACCGGCCCCAATATGGGCGGCAAGTCGACCTTCCTCAGGCAAAACGCGCTGATCGCCATCCTTGCCCAGACCGGTTCCTTCGTGCCCGCGGCATCAGCCCATATCGGCGTCGTCGATCGGTTGTTTTCGCGGGTCGGCGCCTCCGACGACCTGGCGCGCGGCCGCTCGACTTTCATGGTCGAGATGGTCGAGACGGCGGCGATCCTCAACCAGGCAGGCGAGCGCGCACTGGTCATCCTCGACGAGATCGGCCGCGGCACCGCCACTTTCGACGGCCTGTCGATTGCCTGGGCGGCGGTCGAATATCTGCACGAGAAGAACCGCTGCCGGGCGATCTTCGCCACGCATTTCCACGAAATGACGGCGCTGGCCGGGAAACTTACACGGCTCCACAACGTCACCATGCGGGTCAAGGAATGGGAAGGCGACGTGGTCTTCCTGCACGAGGTCGGCAAGGGTGCGGCCGACCGTTCCTACGGCGTCCAGGTGGCGCGGCTGGCCGGCCTGCCGGAAGCCGTCGTCGGCCGGGCCAAAGAAGTGCTGCACCAGCTCGAAGCCGGCGAGGTCTCGGGCAAGGCCAACCGTCTGGTCGACGACCTGCCGCTGTTTTCTGTGGCGGCGCAGCGGGAAGCGTCGAAGCCGGCGAAGAGTGATGGGCTGGGTTTGGCGCTAGCGGAGATCAATCCCGACGAGATGACGCCAAGGGAGGCGCTGGAGGCGCTGTACAGATTGAAGGGGATGCTGGCGAAGTAGGGCTTCTGCAATCGGAGCGGCGTCGGCGAAACCGCCAATCTCCCCCTCGAGGGACCCACCAGGGGGGAGATTGGCAGCTTCACCCTCAAATCATCGCCAAGCCCGACTTCCGCCTCGGCGGTGGGAAGGCGCGGTCAATTTCGGCGAAATCTTCGCTCGTGAGCTCGATGTCCAACGCCGCGGCATTCTGCCGGATATGCTCCGGGCGACTGGCCTTCGGAATGGCGATCACGCCCTGCTGCGCCATCACCCATGCAAGTGCGATCTGCGCCGGCGTCGCACCGTGGCGGGCGGCGATGGCATCTAACCTGGCGTTCCGCGCCAATACCCCCTGATCGACCGGCGAATAGGCCATCAGCGGCATGCCGCGTTGCCGGCTCCACGGGGCAAGGTCGAACTCGACGCCGCGCTGCGACAGATTGTAGAGCACCTGATTGGTCTGGACGTTGCCGCCGGCCGGCAACCGAACCAGCTCTTCCATCTCATCGGTATCGAAATTGCTGACGCCCCAATGGCGGATCTTGCCGGCCGCCTTCAACGCTTCGAACGCCTCTACCGTCTCCATCAAAGGAACGCTGCCCGGCCAATGCAAGAGATAGAGATCGATGCGGTCGGTGGCGAGATGCCTCAGGCTGTTCTCGCAGGCCCGTTTCACGCCGGCGCGCGAGGCATTGGACGGCAGCACTTTGGAGACCAGGAAAACCTCGTCGCGGTGCCCGGCGATGGCCTCGGCCACCACCTGCTCGGCACCGCCGCTGGCATACATTTCGGCGGTGTCGATCAGCGTCATGCCGAGATCCAGCCCTAGCTTCAGGGCATTGGCCTCGTCGGCGCGGCGGCGGCCGTCCTCGCCCATCTTCCAGGTGCCCTGGCCGAGCACCGGCACGGCTTCGCCGCAGGGCAGGGTGGTCGTTCTTATCGTCGATGCCATGGCATGCTCCAGTCCGAGGCCCGGATAGCACCATAGCCGCCAAGGGAAATCCAGGTGAAGCAGAAATCCAGGTGAAGCCTCTCGCCAGGATTCCCCGACAGCGTGACGCCTACTTCACCGGATGGGCGGCGAGCCAGTCTTGCATCTGCTTGATCTCGGCTTGCTGCGCGGCGATCACTGCTTCCGCCAGCTTGCGGATTTCCGGATCCTTGCCATTGGCGAGCTCGATCTTGGCCATATCGATGGCCGCCTGGTGATGCGGGATCATGCCGCGGGCGAAATCGACATCGGCATTGCCGGAATATTCGATTGCCATCATGTCGGTATGCATCTTGTCCATCGCCGCCTTGTAGCCCTCGGTCGAGGGGCTCTGCGCGCCCATTGCGCCCATGTCGTGCTTCATCTCCTCGGCTTGTGCCGGAACGCTTTCGAGGAAAACAGCAAGCAGCATTCCCGCCGCCATCATCAGCAGCACGATCTTCTTGGCCAAGGTCATTCATCGTCTCCTTTTTGAACAGGGTCTATCTGGAAGTTTTACTCAGAGTTTCAACGTCCTGAGCCGCAATGCGTTGGCAATGACCGAAACCGAAGACAGGCTCATCGCCGCCGCCGCGAGCATCGGCGACAACAGCGTGCCGGTGAGCGGATAGAGCACGCCGGCAGCGACCGGCACGCCAAGCACATTGTAGAGGAAAGCGAAAAACAGGTTCTGGCGGATGTTGCGGATCGTCGCGCGGGCCAGCGTTCTGGCCCTGACGATGCCGTTGAGATCGCCCTTGACCAGCGTTATTCCCGCGCTTTCGACCGCAACATCGGCGCCTGTGCCCATCGCGATGCCGACATCGGCGGCGGCAAGTGCGGGCGCATCGTTGACGCCATCGCCGGCCATGGCGACGCCCGCACCGCCGGCACGCAATTCCTCGACCAGCGCGTTCTTCTGTTCGGGCAAAAGCCCGGCACGCACCGCGTCGATGCCGAGCTTGGCGGCGATGGCCTTGGCGGTGCGCTCATTGTCGCCGGTCGCCATGACGATCTTCAGCCCGCTGTCATGCAGCGCCTTGATCGCCTCGGCGGTCGTCGCCTTGATCGGATCGGCGACGGCAACGAGGCCGGCGAGCTTGCCTGCGACAGCGACGAACATCGCGGTCTTGCCATCGGCCTGCAGCGCCTCGGCACTGGCCAGGACCGATGCCGTGTCGATGCCGAGATCGGCCATCATCGCGGCGTTGCCGAGCGCCACCTTCTGTCCCGAGACCGTGCCCGAAACGCCCTTGCCGGTGACGGCCTCGAAGCCGCTCGCGTCGGGGACCTTCACGTAGCGTTCGTGGGCGCCGTCGACGATAGCCTCGGCCAGCGGATGCTCCGAGCCTTTTTCCAGCCCGGCGGCGAGCGCCAGCAGATCGTCTTGTGCCATGCCTTCGACGGCGACGACGTCGGTCAGTCGCGGCCGGCCTTCCGTCAGCGTTCCCGTCTTGTCGACGATCAGCGTGTCGACCGAGGCAAAACGTTCGAGCGCCGCCGCTTCCTTGATCAGCACGCCGGCATGCGCGCCGCGCCCGGTGGCGGTCATGATCGACATTGGTGTCGCGAGGCCCAGTGCGCACGGACAGGCAATGATCAGCACCGAGACCGCCGCGACGACGGCAAAGACCAGGCTGGGTTGCGGTCCGATGACCGCCCAGGCGACGAACGCAATGATCGCGACCAGAACGACAGCCGGGACGAAGTAGAACGACACGCGGTCGGCCAGCCCCTGGATCGGTGCGCGCGAACGCTGCGCCTTGGCGACAAGCTCGACGATCCGCGCCAGCGTCGTCTCGGCGCCGACTTTGTCGGCGCGCATGATCAGCGAGCCGTTCTTGTTGAGCGTGCCGCCGGTGAGATTGTCGCCTTCGGTCTTTTCGACCGGCAGCGGCTCGCCTGTGATCATCGATTCGTCGACGGAAGAGCGCCCTTCGAGCACAATGCCGTCGACCGGCACGGCGTCACCGGGGCGGATGCGCAAGCGGTCGCCGGCCTTGACGGTTTCGAGCGGCACGTCGTTTTCGGAACCGTCCGCGCCGATCTGCCGCGCCGTCTTCGGCGCCAGGTCGAGCAGCGCGCGGATCGCCGAGCCGGTTTTCTCGCGGGCGCGCAATTCCAGCACCTGGCCGAGGAACACCAGCGCAACGATCACCGCCGCCGCCTCGAAATAGACCGGCACGGTGCCGTCATGGCCGCGGAACTGGTGCGGAAAGAGGCCCGGAAACAGCGTGGCGACGACACTGTAGAGATAGGCGGCACCGACGCCGAGCGAAATCAGCGTCCACATATTGGGGCTGCGGTTGAGGATCGAATCCCAGCCGCGGTGGAAGAACGGGAATGCCGCCCACAGCACCACCGGGCTGGCCAGCGCCAGCTCCAGCCAGACCTTCGCGCGGTCGTCGATGAAGGCCTGAAACGTCAGGCCGAGCATCGGCGCCATGGCGATGACCAGCAACGGCACGGACAGCACCGCGCTCACCCAAAAGCGCCTGGTGAAGTCGACCAGTTCCGGGTTAGGCCCCTCGTCGCCGGTCGGCACGCCCATCGGTTCCAGCGCCATGCCGCAGATCGGGCAGGAGCCGGGCTTGTCGCGGATGATTTCCGGATGCATCGGGCAAGTGTATTGCGTCCCCTTGGGCATCGCCTGCGGCGCCGGCCTGTCGCCGAGATACTTTGCCGGCTCGGCCTCGAATTTCGCCTGGCAAGCGGCGGAGCAGAAATAGAAACCCTGGCCCGCGTGCCGCAAAAAGTGCCTGGCCGTGGCGCGGTCGACGCTCATGCCGCAGACGGGATCGGTTGCGGTCAGGTATTTTTCCGGCTCGGCGATGAATTTCGAGCGGCAGCTCTCGCTGCAGAAATGATAGCGACGGCCGTCATGCTCGGCGGTCGGCTTGCCGGCAGCCGGATCGACGTTCATGCCGCAGACCGGATCGCGGACGACGGCGTCCGCGGCAGAGGGGGCGCCTTTTGCCGAGCAGCAGCTGCCATGGGCGTGATGATGGTGGTCGGAATGCGTCATGCCGAAAGCCCCTGTATTTCGATGTTGCGGCGGAGGTAGTGCTTCCAGTAACTGGAAGGTCAAGGGCTGATTTCGATTTTTCGTGGCCAGGCGCTAACCGAACCGGCCGCGGGCACGAGACGATCGTCCAGTTCCACGGCTGCGGAGAACGCGTCTGTCCGCCCCATACCCAGCGCCGCGAAAACGCGCTATAGACGCCGCCGAAACGGCGAGGCCGAACGGCATTTATGGCAAGAATATCCCTGAAGCTCGAGGAACTGATCGACGGCGAAGCCTTGCGCCGCGAGATGACCGAACTGACCGCGGCCACGGCAGGCGACGGCTCCGGCAAGGCCGCGCGCAGCGGCGTCCTCAAGCTTCTCAAAAGCCGGCTCGCCGACGGCCGCACGGTCGCCGAACGCATGCTGATGGACGACGGCAGCGGCACCGCCTGCGCCGCCCGGCTGTCGCATCTGATGGACGAGATCATCCGCGCGCTCTACGATTTCGCCGCCACCCACGTCTATCGCGTCAAAAACCCATCATCGGCCGAGCGCATGGCGGTCGTCGCCGTCGGCGGCTACGGCCGCGGCACGCTGGCGCCCGGGTCCGACATCGATCTCCTGTTCCTGCTGCCCTACAAGCAGACGCCATGGGGCGAGCAGATTGTCGAATACATGCTCTACATGCTGTGGGATCTGGGGCTGAAGGTCGGCCACGCCACGCGCAACATCGACGAATGCCTCAGACTGTCGCGCACCGACGTCACCATCCGCACCTCGATCCTGGAGGCGCGCTTCCTATGGGGCGAGCAAAAACTCTATGACGAGCTTTTGCAGCGCTTCGACCACGAAGTGGTGCGCACTACCGGGCCCGAATATGTTCAGGCCAAGCTCGCCGAACGCGACGAGCGCCACGCCAAGGCCGGCGAGAGCCGCTATCTGGTCGAGCCCAACGTCAAGGACGGCAAGGGCGGCCTGCGCGACCTGCAGACGCTGTTCTGGATCGGCAAATATTTCTACCGGGTGCGCACCGGCGAGGAACTGGTCGAAAAGGGTGTCTTCACCGACGCCGAATACAGGGAATTCCAGAAGGCCGAGGACTTCCTGTGGGCGGTGCGCTGCCACATGCATTTCCTCACCGGCAAGGCCGAGGAGCGGCTGCATTTCGACATCCAGCGCGACATTGCCAAGCGGCTCGGCTACACCACCCATCCCGGCCTGTCGGCGGTCGAACGCTTCATGAAGCACTACTTCCTCGTCGCCAAGGATGTCGGCGACCTGACCCGCATCTTCTGCGCCGCGCTAGAGGAGGAGCAGGCCAAGCATGTGCCGGGCTTCAACCGCATCTTTCTCACCTTTTCGCGGCGCAAGCGCAAGCTCGCCGGCACGGCCGATTTCATCGTCGACAACCACCGCATCAACATTGCCGACGACGAGGTGTTCGAGCGCGATCCGGTCAATCTCCTCAGGCTGTTCTGGTTCGCCGACAAGCACGGCCTGGAATTCCACCCCGATGCGCTGAAGCTTTTGACCCGCTCTCTCGGCCTCGTCGGCAAGGCGCTCAGGCGCGACGAGGAGGCCAACCGGCTGTTCCTCGATATCTTGACCTCGGACCGCAACGCCGAGCTCAATCTGCGGCGCATGAACGAGGCCGGACTGCTGGCAAAGCTGATCCCGGATTTCGGCAAGATCGTCGCCATGATGCAGTTCTCGATGTACCACCACTATACGGTGGACGAGCACCTCATCCGCTGCATCGGGGTGCTGGCCGAGATCGAGCGCGGCGACGGGGAAAAGATCCATCCACTCGCCCACTCGCTGATGCCGGGGCTGAAGAAGAGCCGCGAGGCGCTCTATGTCGCCGTGCTGCTGCACGACATCGCCAAGGGCAGGCCGGAGGACCATTCGCAAGCCGGCGCCAGGATCGCCCGGCGCATCTGCCCGCATATGGGGCTGTCGCCGGCCGACACCGAAACGGTCGCCTGGCTGGTCGAGAACCACCTCGTCATGTCGATGACGGCGCAGACCCGCGATCTCAACGACCGCAAGACGATCGAGGATTTTGCCGCCATCGTGCAGTCGGTCGAACGGCTGAAGATGCTGCTTGTGCTTACCGTCTGCGATATCCGCGGCGTCGGGCCTGGGGTCTGGAACGGCTGGAAGGGCCAGTTGCTGCGTACGCTCTATTACGAGACCGAGCTTTTGTTGACCGGCGGGTTTTCGGAGGTGTCGCGCGCCAAACGGACGGCGGCGGCGCGCGAACAACTGGCCGAGGCGCTTGCCGACTGGCCGGAAAAGGCCCGCAAGCGTTATGTCGGCCAGCACTACGAGAACTATCTGCTGGCGGTCGATCTTCCCGACCAGCTCCGCCATGCCGAATTCATCCGCGAGGCCGATCACGCCGGCAAGAAGCTCGCCACCATGGTGAAAACCCACCAGTTCGAGGCGGTGACCGAGATCACCGTGCTGGCGCAGGACCATCCGCGCCTGCTCTCGGTGATTGCCGGCGCCTGTGCCGCGGCCGGCGGCAACATCGTCGACGCGCAGATCTTCACCACCTCGGACGGCCGCGCGCTCGACACCATCCTGATCTCGAGGGAGTTCGACCGCGACGAGGACGAGCGCCGCCGTGCCGAGCGCGTCGGCCGGCTGATCGAGGACGTGCTGTCGGGCAAGAGCTGGCTGCCCGAAATGATCGAGAAGCGCACCAAGCCGCGGCGCGGCGCCAAGGTTTTCCGCATCCCGCCGCGCGCCGAGATCCGCAACACGCTGTCGAACCGTTTCTCGGTGATCGAGGTCGAGGGGCTGGACAGGCCGGGCCTTCTGTCGGAGATCACCGGCATGTTGTCGGACCTGTCGCTCGACATCGCCTCGGCCCACATCACCACCTTCGGCGAAAAAGTCATCGACACGTTCTACGTCACCGATCTCACCGGCCAGAAGATCGACAGCCCGTCGCGTACGGTGACCATCCGCAACAGGCTGATCGCGGTGCTCGAGGGCACGGCGTCCGAGCGCGGCAAGACCAAAACGGCCGCCGAGTGACTGTTACCTTCCATTTGCCCCAATCGCACAGGCAGTCTTCAAGCGCATGAGCCTTGTCAAGAAATTCGCCACGGTCGCTTCCGGCACGCTGATGAGCCGCGCCCTCGGTTTCGGCCGCGAGATGCTGATGGCTGCCGCACTTGGCACCGGGCCGATCGCCGACGCCTTCAACGCCGCCTTCCAATTTCCCAACACCTTTCGCCGGCTGTTCGCCGAAGGCGCCTTCAATGCCGCCTTCGTGCCGCTGTTCGCCAAGGAGATCGAGACACACGGCACCGACGGCGCCAAGCGCTTTTCCGAAGAGGTGTTCGGCGTCTTGTTCACGGCGCTTCTGGCGCTGACCATCGCCATGGAACTGGCGATGCCGCTGATCGTGCGCTACCTGGTGGCGCCGGGCTTTGCCGATACGCCGGGAAAATTCGAGACGACGGTGGCGCTGGCGACCGTCATGTTCCCCTACCTGATCTGCATGTCGCTCGGCGCCATGATGGCCGGCATGCTGAATTCGCTGCGCCGCTATTTCGCCGCTGCGGTGGCGCCGGTGTTCCTCAACGTCATCCTTATCGCCGTGCTTGCCTATGCCTGGTACAAGGGTTCGGACGCCCGCACCGTTGGTTTCGGCCTGGCCTGGGGCGTGCTGGCGGCCGGCCTGGTGCAGCTGGCGATCGTCTGGGTGGCGGTGCGCCATGCCGGCATTTCGATCGGCTTCCGGCGGCCGAAGATGACGCCGAACGTCAAGCGGCTGCTGATCCTGGCGCTGCCGGCGGCGATCACCGGCGGCATCACCCAGATCAACCAGTTGATCGGCACGGCGATCGCGTCGGCGCAGGACAGCGCGGTGTCGTCGCTGGCCTATGCCGACCGCGTCTACCAGCTGCCGCTGGGCGTCGTCGGCGTCGCCGTCGCCATCGTGCTGTTGCCGGAACTGTCGCGGGCGCTGAAATCAGGCAATCTGGTCGAGGCCGCCAATCTGCAGAACCGCTCGGTCGAGTTTACCCTTTTCATGACCTTGCCGGCGGCGGCCGCGCTGCTGGTCATGTCCGAGCCGATCGTGCGGCTGGTCTATGAGCGCGGCGCCTTTGCCGCCAACAATTCGACGCCGACGGTCGCGGCAATCCTGGCGATCTTCGGGCTCGGCCTGCCGGCCTTCGTGCTGATCAAGGCGTTCACCCCAGGCTATTTCGCCCGCGAGGACACGCGCACGCCGATGATTTTCGCCGCCATCTCGGTCGCGGTTAACATTGCGACGGCACTGACGCTGTTTCCGACGATGGGCGCGCCCGGCATTGCCGTTGCCTCCGCTGTCGCCGGCTGGGTCAATGCGGCGATGCTGCTCGCCGTGCTGATCCGGCGCGGCCATTGGGGCCGCGACGTGCCGCTCATGAAACGCATCCCGCGGCTGGTGCTGTCGGCGGCGGTGATGGCGGCGGCGCTCTATTTTGCCGAACACTGGTTCGCCGCAAGGCTCGCCTCCGGCTCGCCGCTGGTGATCAAGGCGGTAACCCTGCTTGCGCTCGTCGCCGGCGGGGCGCTGCTTTACTTCGTCACCGCCTTCGCCACCGGCGGCGCCGATTTCGGCATGATCCGCCGCAATATCGGGCGCAAGGGCTCCCAGCCGGTCAAGGAGCAATCTCCGGATCCGTGAGGGGGAAAATTCATCAGCGCCAATTTTGTTCTTGCTTTGTGCCGGCAGCTATGCTATTAATCTCGGTATGGTGCTAATTGGCTCCAACGACCCGCCCACCGAGGCGGGTTTTTGTTTCTGGTCGGCGCCATCCCTCAAACAGCCTTCTGTTCGGCCGACGTCAAAGCCTGCGCGCCCTGGCCAACGCCCCTCTTGATCGTCTCCTCGCTCTCGTCCATAAGCGCGCCGTCGCAAGACTTTCGCCGCGCGCGAAACGGCCCTCCACAAGCCAGGGAAACACCATGACCGATCAGCCCCCCTTCAAACCACTCGTTTTTTCCGGCGTCCAGCCAACTGGCAATCTGCATCTCGGCAATTATCTCGGCGCCATCAAGAAATTCGTCGCCCTGCAGGACACCTCCGACTGTATCTACTGCGTCGTCGATCTGCATTCGCTGACCGCACAGCTCGTCCATCAGGATCTGCAGGACCAGACGCGGTCGATCACCGCGGCGTTTCTCGCCTCCGGCATCGACCCGACCAAGCACATCGTCTTCAACCAGTCGCGGGTGATGCAGCACGCCGAGCTTGCCTGGATCTTCAACTGCGTGGCGCGCATCGGTTGGATGAACCGCATGACGCAGTTCAAGGACAAGGCCGGCAAGGACCGCGAGAACGCCTCGCTCGGCCTGCTCGCCTATCCCTCCCTGATGGCCGCCGACATCCTCGTCTACCGCGCCACCCACGTGCCGGTCGGCGACGACCAGAAGCAGCATCTGGAGCTGACCCGCGACATCGCGCAGAAATTCAACAACGACTTTTCGGACCGCATCGCAGCGCTTGGCGTCGGCGTCGAGATGGAGGTCGGCGAAGAGACGGTGAACGGCTATTTCCCGCTGACCGAGCCGGTCATCGGCGGCCCGGCAGCGCGCATCATGTCGCTGCGCGACGGTTCGAAAAAGATGTCGAAGTCGGACCCGTCGGACCTGTCGCGCATCAACCTGACCGACGATGCCGGCGCCATCTCGAAGAAGATCCGCAAGGCCAAGACCGACCCGGAGCCTTTGCCCGGCGAACTGGACGGGCTTGCCGGCCGGCCGGAAGCGGAAAACCTCGTCGGCATCTATGCCGGCCTCGCCGAAATCTCGAAAGAGGCGGTGCTGAAGGAATATGGCGGCCAGCAGTTTTCGGTGTTCAAGCCGGCGCTGGCTGATCTCGCCGTGGAAAAGCTGGCGCCGATCGCCGAAGAGATGCGCCGCATCTCCGGCGACCGCGCCTATGTCGACGCGGTGCTGCGGGATGGCGGCGAGCGTGCCGGCACATTGGCCGAAGCGACGATGAAGACCGTGCGCGACATTATCGGCCTGCTGCAGGGCTAATGCATGTCGCGCAAAAGTGTGCAGCGGTTTTGCGCTAACGACATGCATAAAACAAGAACCTGAAGCGCGTCGCTGGTCGAACGCGACGCGCTTTAAGCTGCACCAGCATTGCCACAGCCGCCGGTCGCTTGCGGGCGGGCTGAGGCGGTGGCAGATTGCGACCGAAACCATCGAACAGGGTGAATATGGTCTCCAAACGCCTCAGCCGCGAAGCCGGTCATCGCCGCAAGTTCCTGGCGATCATCGACGACACGCCCGAATGCGAGCGCGCCGTCGCCTACGCCTCGAAGCGGGCGCAAAGCACGGGCGGCGTGCTGGTGCTGCTCTATGTCATCGAGCCGGATGATTTCCAGCACTGGCTGGGCGTCGAGAAGATCATGCGCGAGGAGGCGAACGCCACGGCGCGTGCCGCACTGGACAGCTACGCCAACAAGGTGCGCCAGAAGCTCGGCATCGAGCCGGAACTGGTGGTGCGCGAAGGCAAGCCGACCGAAGAGATCCACAAGCTGATCGAGGAAGACCAGGACATCGCCATCCTGGTGCTGGCGGCAGGCGCCGGCAAGGAAGGGCCTGGGCCGCTGGTCGGCGCGGTCGCCGGCAAGGGCGCCGCCTTTCCGATTCCCGTCACGGTGGTGCCGCAGAATCTGACGGACGAGGAGATCGACAGCCTCGCCTGAGCGCGCCTCGCGCAAGGCAGGGGTAAAACATTCCGCCTGCCGCTACCGCCGACGATGCCTTTCGCTTGAATGTCGGGCGGATAAAGCCTAATTAGAATTATTCCAAACTAGCTGCCCCAAACGGGCACGGAGACGGCCATGTTCATCCAGACCGAGTCGACGCCAAACCCGGCGACGCTGAAATTCCTGCCCGGCAAGGAAGTGCTGCAAGAAGGCACCGCCGATTTCCGCGATGCCGATAGCGCCGCGACGGCTTCGCCGCTCGCCGGCCGGCTGTTCGAAATCCCCGGCGTCACCGGCGTCTTCTTCGGCTATGATTTCATCACCGTGACCAAGGACGGCCCCGACTGGCAGCATCTGAAGCCGGCTATCCTCGGCGCCATCATGGAGCATTTCATGTCCGGCGCCCCGGTGATGGCCAAGGCCGGCCCCGCCGCCGAGACCAGCCAGACCGGCGAATTCTACGACAAGGCCGACGAGGAGCTGGTCGTCACTATCAAGGAGCTGCTCGACACGCGGGTGCGCCCGGCGGTGGCCCAGGACGGCGGCGACATCACCTTCCGCGGCTTCGAGAACGGCACCGTGTTCCTGCACATGAAGGGCGCCTGCGCCGGCTGCCCGTCGTCGACGGCGACGCTGAAGCACGGCATCCAGAACCTGCTCCGGCACTTTGTGCCGGAAGTGCAGCACGTCGAACAGGTCTCCTGACGCGACGTTCCATCGTCAACATCGATAGACAACAAAAAACCGGGCCAAAGTGCCCGGTTTTCTGTTCGCGACGTCTGTGTTGTTGCCTAGACGGTCCGCGTATAAGGGTTTTATATCACAATGACCTTGGCGCCGACCGAGGTGCGGTCGTAGAGGTCGATAATGTCCTGGTTCATCAGCCGGATGCAGCCCGACGACATCGCCTTGCCGATCGAATTCCATTCCGGGCTGCCATGCAGGCGATAACCCATGTCGCCGCCCTTGTTGAACAGGTACATGGCGCGCGCGCCGAGCGGGTTCTTCAACCCCGGCTCCATGCCACCGGCAAACTTGGCCAACTCCGGCTGGCGCTTGATCATCTGCGAAGGCGGTGTCCAGGTCGGCCATTCGCGCTTCAGCGCGATATGGGCGGTGCCGTGCCATTCGAAACCCTCACGGCCGACGCCGATGCCGTAGCGCATCGCTTCGCCGTCACCCATGACGAAGTAGAGGAACTTGTTCTGCGTATCGACGATAATGGTGCCCGGCTTTTCCCTGGTGTCGTAGTCGACGATCTGCCGGCGATATTTGAATGGCACCTTTTCGATCGGAACGCGCGGCAGGTGATAGCCGGCATCGGTCACCGCGCCATAATTGTTGGTGAAGACCTGCGAGCCGATGGTGCTGCAACCGGCGACAGCCGTCGACAGCGCCAGGGCCGCGACGATTGCAAGTGACTTTATGCGCATGAAAAGGTCCGATGCCCCGCCTAAACAACAGCGGCTCGAGTCGGCCGCTTTTTCATCTTCATTCATGCTGGCATTTGCTTTGCTTGCCAAGCGGGCGAAGCCTATATCCTTGGGCTTGCATGCCGGTAAACCTGCGACTATGGCATTTCGGCAACAGCCCCCGCAGGATTATGCTGCAAAATCAATGGGCCAGGAACAAGGACCCGCAGACGAGGAAATCACCCATGAATGTCGGTGACGCTGCCCGGCGCTCTGGCCTGCGGCCAAGATCATCCGTTGCAACGAGGAGATCGGCCTGATCTCGCCTGCGCGCGCCGGCAATGGCTACCGCTACTATTCCAGCGACGACGTCCATCGGCTGACGTTTCTGCGCCGGTTTTTTCTATCGACGATTGCCGCCAGTTGATGGCACTCTACCAGGACCGCCGCCGCGCCAGCCAAGGATATTGCGCGGGCGGCGCCGGCAGGCGAGAAGCGTGCTTCTGCGACCGCATAGGACCACGTCGACGAGTTCACGATGCAGCAGGGCGCGGCTGGCGGCTATGCCTCGAAAATCTGCAAAGCCGCAAGGCGTCCTTATGAGCCCGGCGGGCGATACCGGATCGACTTCGCCCTCCCAAGGGCGTCCATTGTCTCTTCGACACTTAACAGCACGGTGGTCTGGTACGAGCTGAGCGCTCCTCCCGCACCGATGGCGAGCATGACGGATGCCATCGACACGTTGTCCGGCGCCTCCCACAGGTTCCAGCCGTCGTACTCGCCGAAGGCATACCAGAACCCGTGCAGCTTTCCGCCGACCGACTCGATATAGGAACGGGCAGCCTCGCGTCTGTCCTCGGGATTATCCATCAAGCGCGCCCAGGTTTCGGGCCTGTAGCTGAATCGCGTGAGATACATCGGCATGGTTCGTCTCCTCCCAGAGCTTCCCCTACGAAGACAGTTAAGCGCCCCAATCCGGGCGAAGGCGAGTCGTTTCCGAGGCGGTGTGGCAAAAATATACGGCCGGCCATCCCTCACTGCCGGGTAGTTCGGCCGGCTTAGTTGCAGGAATGCTAATGGACGTGCTTCAATCCCCTCCTTGAGGGAGTAAGATCAATGACAGCATATCTTATTGCCGATGTTGCCATAACCGACGCCGCCGTGTTCGAGGAATACCGCCGGGAAGTGCCGGCAACCGAAGCGCGCTACGGAGGAAGATACATCGCTCGTGGCGGAGCCACCAGAGTGCTGGAGGGCGACTGGGAGCCTCATCGCCTCGTCATTGTCGAGTTCCCGGACATGGCCTCCCTCATGGCGTGGTACGATTCTCCAGAATACGGCCGGCTCAAAGCCATCCGCGAACGCTGCGCAAAGACCAGGATCATTGCTCTGGAGGGGATGATGCCGGTTAGTTAAAAGTCGAATATCTACGCATGTCACGGCGACGATAGGCCCGACTGCCCGATTTTGGAGGATATGCGGGGTGGCGGACGGCTGGTGACAAGCGTGCTTCGGCGACGGCTGGGTATCCTGGCATCGACGGGTTGACTGCGCTGATGGATTGGGCATAGAGGCACCGAGGTCTGAGGGCGGGACGGTGACGCATCGGTCTGCAAAACCGACGTAGTGGGTTCAATTCCCACTCAGACCTCCAGCCAGCCCACCGGCGCCTTCTAGTCTCGGATGCAGAACGCGCCTCAGACTTGCTTCGCATAGCCCGCGACAAGCGCCTTACCTATCGGCGGATTGGTGAAGCCGGTCACGCCTAAACAGAAGGCGCGAAACCTCCAGATGCTCCGAAAAAGAGCAGCTAAGAAACCAAAACCAACCAAACCAAAACCATAGATCCAGCGAGGACAACGTATTGTTTGGCTTCGAACAAAAACGCGCGCGCCTTGTGCGCGAATTTGTCATCGTCATACAGCTGATCATTCGACTTTTTAGCGTCCTTGATGGACACCCATCCGAACATATACTGGAGGTAATCCATTATGATGGATAGCAGGCCAATCGCCCCCATAGCCATCAGAAGACAACGATGGTCTGCCTTAACGCTCGTAGCAAAAGCTCCGTCTCCCGTCTTGATAGCATAAAAGACCGCAAGCAATCCGAATCCCACCAAGCGGCAGGCATCGCTAATTCGAGCCGTGACCCCCCTCTGGTCGTCTAAGAGGCGGTCGCGGTTCTTCTGGTATTCCTGCTTCGTAACAGTTGCGGTATCGGTCACTTGGTGGGCTCCTTTGGCGCTGAGGGACCACCATCGTCGGTTCCATCGCCAGTTATCTTTTCAAGCTTAAACGCATCTTCAAAGCCGGCATAAGCCACGGGAGGCTTCACCAAGCGGTACGCGCTTCCGTCGCCACAGTTGATGAGGCTCTTGTCTTTCAAAAGTACCCAATAGGCTTCATGAGGGCAGTCGGCGGGCCGCACTTCAAACGTCCCCAGGACAGAACTCATCATGCCAGTGTCGTAGTCGAGAATTTTCGGCGCTGTGCCGTCTTTGGGCGGGATGTACAGCGCGTTGAAATTTGTCTCCGCCGCCAGCGACGGGCACAAAATCCCACACGCAAATACGCCCGCCAACCATATGCGCATGTCATCCCCCTATGTATGTGTAACATAGAAGCACGATGGAGCGGCGGTTGCGAATCAGTTCTGCTTGGTTGACTTAGACGAGGCTGCCTTCGCCGCCTTTGTTGCTGACGACTGTTTCTTCTCAGACTTTTCGTGCGGCGTTGGCGGCGTCTTCAACAGGCGACGCAAAACCTCGTCGCACTTTTCCTGGTCTTTGTCTTTGGGGGTTTCTGACATGATCAATCCTTGGGACCCGTTCCCTTTTCCGCTCTATGGCGACCAAAATGAAGACGAAATTTACCAATGGATCGGTCGCTCTCTAGACGCTTGGGAGCATGTCGAGTTCGAACTAGCCCGAATGTATAGCCTGCTTTGCGGTGATCCTGAATGGGCAAAGATGCAAGAGTACGGCGGCTCCGGGAACATATTCCGAGACCGAATTGGCAATCTCGCTAACGTTGCCGTCTCGTATTTTCGCAGAGACCCGCATCAAGACCATGAGGGCGCGTTGGACGGATTGATAACAGCCTGCAAGGGCTTTGCAGACCGCCGTAACGAAGTGGCGCACGGGATGGTCATGGACGTCCAGACATTCCTATTCTGGCAGGACAAAATGAAAGCGGCCGCTCCAAATGTGCCTCAGCTTCTGGTCGTCCCGCCTTACTATCACGTCCGAAAACATGACAGTTTGGGCTTGCCCGGATTCGGGTATTCATCGTTCGAACTCAGCACTATCACAAATCGCCTGCTGGATTTGAGCAGGGCGATAGATGCGTTCAATTTGCGGGTGTGGCCGCGTGAATCGCGTTGAGAATATTCGTGACCATGGCGCGCGAAAGGTAGGGCTCAACACCTGTTCGCGCTCCAACACTTTCGCACCTTCCATGATGTCGCGAGCGTCCATGCCATCAGGCACCCATACGCCGCGTCCCTCATATCCTTCGATAGCGCCGGCCTGTCGCGACTCAGATGATGTTTTCGATCCTTAGTACGTCAAGTGTATAATGAGGCATATATTTCTATTTCCCGTTAGATTTGTCAAATATAAAATCGCCCGCAAAAACAGGTTCAAACCGTGAACAAAATCTGGCATGGTGCCGCCATGCCGATCATCTCACCTCTACCCCTCAATCCGCTCATCGACGGCCGCCAGTCGGAGCGCGCCATGCTGGTCAGGCGTGGCGTGCAGCGGCTGCTCAAGCAGATGGGCGCGCATGTCTTGCCCGAACTGTCGCTGGCCACCGGGCGCCGCGCCGATCTCGTGGCGCTGACCCGCCAGGGCGACATCTGGATCATCGAGATCAAATCCTCGATCGAGGATTTCAGGGTCGACCGCAAATGGCCGGACTACCAGCTGCATTCCGACCGCTTCTTCTTCGCCACGCATCCCGGCGTGCCTTCCGAAATCTTTCCGGAGGAATGCGGCTTCATTCTCTCCGACGGCTATGGTGCCGAGATTCTGCGCGATGCGCCCGAGCACCGCATGGCGGCGGCGACGCGCAAGGCGCTGATGCTGAGGATCGCACGCGCTGGTGCGTCGCGGCTGCTGGCGGCGGAGCTTGCCGGCGTGTCGGTGCCGGCGCTGGATGGCGAGAGCGAGTAGGGGGTGCGCTCTCCGTACTTATAGACGTCGCGCTGCCCCTCATCCGGCTGCCGCCACCTTCTCCCCGTAAGTGACGGGGAGAAGGGAGTAAGCCGGACTGCTATTCCACGATGCGGTAGATGTTTCATAGGCTGGTGCCCGACACGACGTAGGGCTCCATCTCCTTGCCCCATTTGGCGTGCGCGTCGATCTTGCCGATCCTGGCGAAGAACGCCTCCAACTGGCGAGGCTCTCGACCTGGTGGTGTCACTCGACCGTCGCTTCCCGCGCGCCGATCGATCCGGTCATGATCTGGAACTTGAGGTCGTCGACACCGACCAGCGAGCCGATCTCGCGTTCTTATTCTTTAACAGTTCGAGCACGGTCTGCTTGTGGTCGAACTTGGCGTCGATCTGCCATCTGGCACTGAACATCGCCGCCTCCTTATTCGTCCCAGGCCTGCACGACCGTCTGCCGTGCGATCTGGCCGTTCTTCAGCTCCAGCATCGCCGCGCAGAATACCTTGGTCCCGTCCGGATAGGAGCAGGCCTGGGTGAAGGCGAGGTTGTTGCCGTCGGCAATGGTGGTGTCGACCTCGTGGGTCATCGCCCGGCTGCAAATGTCGTCCCAGAATGTAGTGATCGCAGCGCGCCCGCGGATTTCGCGCGGCTTGCTCGGCGGGTTGTTGCGGTCGATCACCCGCACCAATGCGTCGTCGGCATAGAAGCTCGCCAGCAATTTTCCATCACGGCCCTCAATCGCCTTCTTGATCGCAGCGCCGTCTATCGTGTGTGTCTTGGTCAGCATTTTTTCCTCCATGGGCCTGTCTTCTCGGATCGGGTGGTTGCTTGATCAGGCACTGCCCGGCGCTCGTCGCCGGGCAGTGGCTTCTTCACTGCGACTTCGCCTTGACGGCCGCGAACACCTCGTCGGACTGCTTCTTGAAAGTGGCGAGATCGACCTGGCTGCCGTTGAGCATCGTCGACCAGTGGCGCACGATCGCCGCCATCGCCACCGCCTCCTTGATCTCCTCGTCGCTGGCGCCATTGAGCTTGGCCGCCTGCGTGTGGAAATAGATGCAGTACTGGCAGGGGATCTGCGAGGCGACGGCGAGGCCCATCAATTCCTTGGTCTTGCCGTCGAGCGCGGTGTTCGGGTTGAGCTGCACGCCCTTGATCTCGGCCCAGGCGCCGGCAACGGCGACATCCGGCAGCGTCTTGAACATGTCCGGTACCGAGCCGAGCGTTGCCTGGATGTCCTTGTAGGCAGCCGTCGCCGAGGCGTCTTCGGCCTTGGCAGGAACGATCGCCAACAGCGCGCCAACGCCTGCCGCCAGCACCAGTGATTTGAGTGTCGACTTCAGCATTTTATTCCTCCCTTCGCAGCGCCTTTCCCGGCGACATCCGCCTGGCCTGCATGGGACGAAGTGATAGCGCTTACGCATGCCTGGCCGCTTCGCCCGAAAGCGCCATGGCTGCTATGGCCCGTGCGGGCCAGCATGCCGGGCCGAGAACGCCGCCGCCGCCGCCCGCGACGGCAGGTCCAGCTTGAGCAGAATATTGGCGACGTGGCGCTTGACGGTGTGTTCGCTCAGCCCGAGTTCGGCGGCGATCGCGGCATTGCTCTTGCCGTCGGCGATGAGGTTCACCACCTCGCTTTCGCGCGCCGTCAGTGCGGCCGGCTCGGCAGCCGCCTTGGCCTTCGGCCGGCAGGCCGGCTCCAGGTGCTGTTCCGAGGTCGCCTGCACCAGCGCCAGCGGCTCATCCAGCTCGTCAAGCGCGATGCGCCCGGCGTCATTGAAATGAAGGCCTGAACCGGCGGCGAGGTCGGCGACCAGCCGCGAAGCGAGGATGTCGCCGCGCCCGGCATGCGCGGCAAGCTGCATCGTCACGCGCGCCGTCAACCCCGTCGGCGGCCCACGCAACTCGACCTCGCCGACATGCACGCCCTGCGCGCTGGCGACGCCGATCTCCTGCGCCGCATCGCGCAGCGCTGCCGCGCAGCGTACGGCCCGCGCCGGGCCGTCGAAGCGCGCCATCATCAGCTCGCCATGCGTGCCGGCCGGGCGGCCGCCATGGCGCCCGACCGTAAGCCGCCATGTTTTCTGAAAACGCTGGCTGCGCTCGCTCCACATGCGGTCGCCAAGCCGCGCCGTGTCGTAGATCCGGGTGACCAGCAGTGCAGCCAGCACGCGCTCGGCCTCGGCAACGGCGCGCGCTCCGGTCAGGAATTCCTCTATCAGATCGGCCACCCGGTCGATATCGCCGGTCCAGATCGGGTGGTCGCGCCC
The DNA here is from genome assembly GCF_040321435.1 of Mesorhizobium sp. M0410. Classification (NCBI taxonomy): domain Bacteria; kingdom Pseudomonadati; phylum Pseudomonadota; class Alphaproteobacteria; order Hyphomicrobiales; family Phyllobacteriaceae; genus Mesorhizobium; species Mesorhizobium sp. M0410. The sequence goes on along the minus strand of NZ_JAMYRN010000012.1, from coordinate 42,817 downwards.
GGCCACCTCGACCAGCCGCGAATTCGGGATCTTCCTTGCCAGGAAGCGGCTGGCCTCCGAGTCGACGCGCGCATCGTTGCGGCGATGGATGAGCAGCGTCGGTGCGCTGATCGCCGCCAGCACGCCACGCACGTCGATAGCTGCATTCATGCGGGCCAGGGCGATTGCCGCGGTCGGGCTCGCCGACAGCCGCTCGAAGCGCGCCCACCATGTGGCGAAACGCGGATCGTCGACGCGGCCGGGCGCGAAATGCGGCAGGGTGGCGCCGGTGCCCCATGCGGTCTCCGCCGTCGCGATGAACGCCTCAAGGCGTTCCGGCGGCATCACCCATTTGTGGAAATGCGCATAGCCGCCATAAAGCGCCAGCGCCCGCGTCCGCTCCGGGTAGGTGGCGGCGAACAGCATTGCCATCGGCGCGCCTTCCGAAGCGCCGAGCAAGGCGGCGCGGCCGCTGCCGGTCGCATCCATCACCGCGCGTACATCGTCCATGCGGGTTTCGAGGCTGGGCAGGTGGTGGACATCGACGCGGTCGGACAGACCGGTGCCGCGCTTGTCGAACAGGATCAGCCGTGAGAACGCGGAAAGCCGCTTCAACAGCCTGGTGTAGCCCTCGTCTTCCCAGTGCAGGTCGAGATTGGAGATGAAACCCGGCACGAAGACGAGATCGAGCGATCCCTGGCCGACCACCTGATAGGCGATCCGCACGTCGCCACTGAGCGCGTATCGAGTTTCGATCGGCCTCACGAGTTGTCCGCCCGACCCGACGATTTCTTATCGCCGGATCATAGCAGAGGCGCGCTGCGGCAGATGAAACTTCAGAGAGTGTGAATGTGGGCCCGCGGCGCCTACTTCTGTGACGCGGCGGCAGTCTCGGTGTTCGCTCCGCCGACGCTAAAACCTGCGCCCTCCGGCGCGCCCGGCCGCTTGATCCTGGGCGCGGCCGCGACGACAAGCTCGTTGAACCCCTCGCGCCCGCTGTCCAGCATCTCGAACAATTGCCGGCGCATCCTCGGCTCCCAGAACTTGTTGATGTGCTCGGCGATGCCAGCAATGCCTTGCTCGCGCGGCTTGGAGTGGAAAAAGGCGGCGATCTGGTTGGCCATGCGAACCAGCTTTTCGCTGGTGCTCATGAGGTGGCCCTCGTCATGCGACATGCTTGGCAACTCCGGAAACCACGCGGTCAGGATGGGTGAAAATATCGAAATCGTCGCCGCGCACCAGCGCCACCAGCGTCATGCCGGAATCGTCCGCGGTGCGGATGGCAAGTGCGGTCGGCGCCGAGACGGCGATGATGACGGCCGAGCCGATCGCCGCGGTCTTCTGCACCATCTCGACCGAAACGCGCGACGTGACGACGACGGCCCCCGACCTGCCGTCGATACCGGCTTTGGCCAGCGCGCCAGCCAGCTTGTCCAGCGCGTTGTGGCGGCCGACATCCTCACGCGCCATGACGATGCCCTTGCCGGGGAGGTAAAAACCGGCGGCGTGGACGGCACCGGTCTCGGCGTGCAGCGGCTGCAGCTTCGACAAAAGCTTGACCGAGCGGACGATGTCATCGGCCTGAAGTGTAAGTTGCGACGCACCGACCGGGTTTACCGAGCGCATCGCCTCCTCGATCGATTCGATGCCGCACAACCCGCAGCCGACCGGGCCGGCCAGCCGTCTGCGACGCGCTTCGAAGCGGGTGTTGGCGCTGTCCTTCAGCCGGATCTGGATGTCGATGCCGGCACCGTGATCCTCGACCTCGATCGCTTCGATTTCGTCCGGCGAGGCAATGATGCCTTCGGTCAGCGAGAAGCCGAGCGCGAAATCCTCGAAATCAGCCGGGCTTGCCATCATCACCGCATGCGTGGTGCCGGCAAAGGAGAACGCCACCGGTGTCTCTTCCGGCACCATCCGGTTGGCGGCCGCGGTGCCGCCCGCGCGGCGCGCCAGCCGCGAGATCTGCGCAATGGCTTTGCGGCGCGCGGTCAAGGACTACTCCGCCGCTTCCAACTTCGCGATGCGGCGGCTTTGCTTTGCCTGCTCGTCATAGTCGCGCTGCCATTCCGACGGGCCGTTGGATGCGCCCACCTGCACCGCGGTCACCTTGTATTCCGGGCAGTTGGTCGCCCAGTCGGAGAAGTCGGTGGTGATGACGTTGGCTTGGGTGTCGGGATGGTGGAAGGTCGTATAGACGACGCCTGGCGACACCCGCTCGGTGATCAGCGCGCGCAGCGTCGTCTCGCCGGAGCGGCTGGTCAGCCGCACCCAGTCGCCGTCGCGCAGGCCGCGATTTTCGGCGTCGTGCGGATGGATCTCCAGCCGGTCCTCGCTATGCCAGACCACGTTCTCGGTACGCCGGGTCTGCGCGCCGACATTGTATTGCGACAGGATGCGGCCGGTGGTCAGCAGCAGCGGGAAGCGCGGCCCGGTCCTTTCGTCGGTCGCGACGTATTCGGTGCGGATGAACTTGCCTTTGCCGCGCACGAAGCCGCCAATATGCATGATGGGCGTGCCCTCCGGCGACTTCTCGTTGCAGGGCCACTGCACCGAGCCCACTCTGTCGAGGAGGTCAAAGGAAACGCCGGCGAAGCTCGGCGTCGTCTTGGCGATCTCGTCCATGATCTGCGACGGATGCGTGTAGGTCCAGCCGAGGCCGAGCGCCTTGGCGAGCTCCTGCGTCGCTTCCCAGTCGGCATAGCCGCATTTCGGCTCCATTACCTTGCGCACCATGTTGATGCGGCGCTCGGCGTTGGTGAAGGTGCCGTCCTTCTCGAGGAACGTCGAGCCGGGCAGGAACACATGCGCGTAGTTGGCCGTCTCGTTGAGGAAGAGGTCGTGCACGACGACGCATTCCATCGCGGCGAGACCGGCGGCGACATGCTTGGTGTCGGGGTCCGACTGCAGGATGTCCTCGCCCTGCACATAGAGCCCCTTGAACGAGCCGTCGACGGCCGCATCCAGCATATTGGGGATGCGCAGGCCGGGCTCGTCGTCGAGCTTGACGCCCCACAGGCTCTCATAGATGGCGCGCACCGCGTCGCCTGAAATGTGGCGATAGCCGGGAAGCTCGTGCGGGAACGAGCCCATGTCGCAAGAGCCCTGCACATTGTTCTGGCCGCGCAGCGGGTTCACGCCGACGCCCGGCCGGCCGATATTGCCGGTCGCCATGGCGAGGTTGGCAATGGCGATGACGGTGGTCGAGCCCTGGCTGTGCTCGGTCACGCCGAGGCCGTAATAGATCGCGCCGTTACCGCCGCGGGCGTAGAGCCGCGCCGCGCCGCGTATGTCGTCGGGATCGACATTTGCAAGCTGGCCGATCACTTCCGGGCTGTTTTCCGGCAGCGCCACGAACGATGCCCAGTCCTGGAACTCGTCCCAGTCGCAGCGCTCGCGGATGAAGGCCTCGTCGAACAGGCCCTCGGTGACGATGACATGGGCAAGTGCGGTCAGCATGGCGACGTTGGTGCCCGGCTTCAGCGGCAGATGGAACTGCGCCTCGACGTGGGCCGAGCGCACGATGTCGGTGCGGCGCGGATCGAGCACGATCAGCTTGGCGCCCTCGCGCATGCGCTTTTTCATGCGCGAAGCGAACACCGGATGCGCATCGGTCGGATTGGCGCCGATCAGCAGGATCACGTCCGTCTGCTCGATCGAATCGAAATCCTGCGTGCCGGCTGAGGTGCCGAAGGTCTGGCCGAGACCATAGCCGGTCGGCGAATGGCAGACCCGGGCGCAGGTGTCCACATTGTTGTTGCGGAAGCCCTGCCGGACAAGCTTCTGGACGAGGTAGGTCTCCTCGTTGGTGCAGCGCGAGGAGGTGATGCCGCCGATCGAGGTGCGGCCGTACTGGTATTGGATGCGGCGGAATTCATTCGCCGTGTGGGTGAGCGCCTCTTCCCACGACACTTCGCGCCACGGATCGCTGACCCGCTCGCGGATCATCGGCTTCAGGATACGGTCCTTGTGCGTCGCATAGCCATAGGCGAAGCGGCCCTTGACGCAGGAGTGGCCGTGGTTGGCCTTGCCTGCCTTGTAGGGCATCATGCGGATGACCTCGTCGCCCTTGACCTCGGCCTTGAACGAGCAGCCGACGCCGCAATAGGCGCAGGTGGTGACGGTCGAGCGCTCGGGCAGGCCTTTCGCCAGCACGGTCTTCTCCCTCAGCGCATCGGTCGGGCAGGCCTGCACGCAGGCCCCGCAAGAGACGCACTCGGAATCGACGAACGCCTCGTGCAGGCCGGCCGAGACCCTGGATTCGAAGCCGCGGCCCTCGATGGTCAGCGCGAACGTGCCCTGTACCTCCTCGCAGGCGCGCACGCAGCGCGAGCAGACGATGCATTGCGCCGGATCGTAGGTGAAATAGGGGTTGGATTCATCGCGGGCGATATAGTCGATGGTCAGCGAGCCATGGCCGGGCGCCACGCCGTTTTCCTGCTTGACGTGGTTGCGCCCGTCCACGCCATAGCGGTTCTCGGTCAGGCCGACCGTCCTGACGACCTTGTCGAACTCGCTGGCGCCGGTGCCGGCCTTCTCGCCCCGCGCCACCGGGTGGTCAGAGACGTAGAGTTCCATCACGCCGCGGCGAATGGCGTTCAGCCGGTCGCTCTGTGTGTGCACGACCATGCCCTCGCCGACCGGCGTCGTGCACGAGGCCGGCGTGCCGCCGCGCCCGTCGATCTCGACGAGGCAGACCCGGCAGGAGCCAAACGAATCCAGCATGTCGGTCGCGCACAGCTTCGGGATTTCAACGCCCGCTTCCATCGAAGCGCGCATGATCGAGGTGCCCGCCGGCACCGTCACCGACTTGCCGTCGACTGTCAGCGTTACCTGCTGTTCGGCTTCGGAGGCGGGTGTGCCGTAGTCGATTTCCTGGACCAGCGATTTGATGTCGAATGCCGCGTTCATGCCTTGTCCGCTCCTATTCCGCTGCTTCGGCGACCGGCGTCGGCCGAAAGTCGTCCGGGAAATGGTTGAGTGCACTCATCACTGGATATGGGGTGAAGCCGCCGAGAGCGCAAAGCGAGCCGAACTTCATCGTGTTGCAAAGGTCGGTGACCAGTGCGATCTGCTTTTCCGGTTCGATGTTCTGGGCGAGCCGGTCCAGCACCTCGACGCCACGCGTCGAGCCGATGCGGCACGGCGTGCACTTGCCGCAGCTTTCGATAGCGCAGAATTCCATGGCAAAGCGTGCCTGCTTCAGCATGTCGGCGCTGTCGTCGAAAACGACGATGCCGGCATGGCCGATCAGCCCGTCCTTGGCGGCAAACGCTTCGTAGTCGAATGGCGTGTCGAACAGGGCGCGCGGGAAATAGGCGCCGAGCGGGCCACCCACTTGCACAGCCTTGACCGGACGCCCGGTCGCCGTGCCGCCGCCGATATCGTCGACTATCTCACCCAACGTCATGCCGAACGCCGCCTCATAGAGACCGGGATATTTGACGTTGCCGGCAATCTGGATCGGGATGGTGCCGCGCGAACGGCCCATGCCGAAATCCTTGTAGAAGGCGGCGCCCTTGTCCATGATCACCGGCACCGAGGCCAGCGAGATGACGTTGTTGATCACCGTCGGCTTGCCGAACAGGCCCTTGTGCGCCGGCAGTGGCGGTTTGGCCCGCACCTGTCCGCGCTTGCCTTCGAGGCTGTCGAGCAGCGCCGTCTCCTCGCCGCAAACATAGGCGCCGGCGCCGACGCGGACTTCCATGTCGAATGAATTGGCCGAGCCGAGCACATTGACGCCGAGCACGCCGGCCTTGCGGGCGATCTCGACGGCCTTCTGCATCACCGCCACCGCATGCGGATATTCGGAGCGGATATAGATGAAGCCCTTGGTCGCGCCGGTGGCGATGCCGGCGATCGCCATGCCTTCGATCAGCACGAAAGGGTCGCCTTCCATGATCATGCGGTCGGCGAACGTGCCGGAATCGCCTTCATCGGCATTGCAGACGATATATTTGCGGTCGGCCGACGTATCGAGCACCGTCTTCCATTTGATGCCGGTCGGGAAGCCGGCGCCGCCACGACCGCGCAGCCCGGACTCGGTCACCTGCTTGACGATTTCGGCCGGCGTCATCGCCACTGCATTCTGCAGGCCGTTCAGCCCGCCATGCGCCTTGTAGTGATCGAGCGACAGCGGATCGGTGACGCCGCAGCGCGCAAAGGTCAGCCGCGTCTGCCTCGCCAGGAATGGGATCTTGTCGGGAGCGCCGAGCCAGCGCTTGTGGTGACCGCCGGTGAGGAAGCCGCAGTCGAACAGGCTTTTGACGTCGGATGGCTTCACCGGCCCATAGGCGACACGGCCATTGGCCGTTGCCACCTCGACCATCGGCTCGAGGAAATAGGCACCGCGCGAGCCGTTACGCACGATCTTGGCCTCGATGCCGCGCTCGGCCAATTCCGCCCGAACCGCCTTGGCAACCTTTTCCGCACCCAGCGCCAGCGCGCCGGAATCGCCGGGAATATAGATACGCGGGATCATGAGCGCACCTCGGCAACGATTTCATTGAGCTTTTCGTCGTCGAGCCGCCCGATCACCTCGCCGTCCAGCATCGCCGACGGCGAGCAGGCGCAAAGGCCGAGGCAATAGACCGGCTCCAGCGTCACCGAACCGTCGCGGGTTGTCTCGTGGAAGCCTATGCCCAGCAATGCTTTGAGCCTGGCGGCAATCGCATCCGAACCCATAGACTGGCAGGCTTCCGCCTGGCAGAGCCTCAGCACATGCCGGCCGGCCGGCTGGCTGCGATAATCGTGATAGAAGGTGACGACGCCATGCACCTCGGCCCTGGAGATGTTCAGCGCCTCGGCGATGACCGGCAGCGCACCCTGCGGCACATAGCCGAACTCTTCCTGTATGCCGTGCAGGATCGGCAACAGCGGGCCTTCGAGGCCTTTCAGCTCGTGGATGATCGCCGCGGTGCGCGATGCGATCTCGGTACTTGCAGGCTGCATCGTCATGCAGCGCCCTCCCTGGTCGTGGCGGTCTTCCGCTAAGTGCTTAGGAAATCAGAGGAAACCCGTTAAATCAATAAAGCCGATCCGTTGCTCGATAGAAATTTTCTATCGTTCGCGGTCACCAGCATTGTCTAGCCTAGCGACGGGTGCGGAAATCGTCCGCCAGCGCCATTGCCTCGTCCAACAGCGCCGAGACCAGCGGCGTGTGCGGTTCGCGCGGCGCCGCCACCAGCCCGACGGTGTGGCTGGCATCCGGCTCGACGATCGGGATAGCCCGGATCGGCTCGGAAAAGCCGAACGTTTCCGCAAGGTTAAGCGGCATGATGGACGACCATTTGCCGGTGCGGATATGCGAGAACAGCACGATCATCGAGTTGGATTCCAATGTCGGCCGCACCTGCACGCCGGCTTCGGCCAGATGCTGGTCGATGATGCGGCGGTTCTGCATGTCCGGCGTCAGCAGGCAGAGCGGCAGCTGACTGAGCTCGGCCCATGTCACTTTGTCGCGGTCGAAATACGGGTTCCCGACGGCGGTGATCAGCTGATAGCGCTCGTCGTAGAGCGGCACGCTGGTGACGCGTCCGAGCGGCTCGTTGTCGAGATAGGTGATGCCGGCGTCGATATCGAAATTGCCGAGCAGCGACAGCACCTCGATCGAGGTCCGCGACAGCACCGAGAAGGTGACGCCGGGGTGTTTTGCCCGAAACGGCGTCGTCAATCGCGCCACCATGGCCAGCGCCGTCGGGATCGCCGCGATGCGGATACGCCCTGACAGGCCGTGACGCGCCGCCCGCATCTCCTCGCGCATGGTCCTGCTATCGCCGACGATGCGGCGCGCCCACACCAGCACCTGTTTGCCTTCCGGCGTCAGTCCCTGGAAACGCGAGCCGCGCAGCACCAGCATCACGCCGAGCTGGCCCTCCAGCTGCTTGATGCCGGCCGAAAGTGTCGGCTGGGTGACGCCGCATACTTCGGCCGCCCGGCCGAAATGCTCTTCCTTGGCAAGTGCTATGAAGAATTCCAGCTTGTCGATCATGCCGTCGGGAGCCTGTCACGGACGATATGTCCTATCGTAGCGCGCAAGGTCGTGGAAATCGCCTTCGGCCGCAAGCCGCCTGTGTAAATCGTCCGCATCCACATCTTTCAGCCGGCTTACTGTTTCCCGCAATGGAATGCGGCGCTATGTGGATCAGACGGGGTCGTGGACTGGACACGACGGGAGACCGAACATGCTGGGCTGGTTCCGCAAGCTTTTGCCGCGCGAAGATCGCTTCTTCGACCTGTTCGAGCGGCATTCCCGCACCGTGGTCGGTGGCGCCGAGGCACTGCAGCAGCTTCTGCAGGGGAACGACATCGATCGCTGGTGTCAGACGATCATCGATCTCGAGGACGAAGCCGATCAGATCACCGCGGAGGTGCTGCTTGCGGTGCGGCGCTCCTTCATCACGCCCTTCGATCGCGGCGACATCAAGGACCTGATCCAGTCAATGGATGATGCCATCGACATGATGCACAAGACCGTCAAGACGGTAAGGCTGTTCGAGAAGAAGGAATTCGACCCGCTGATGCAGGAAATGGGAGGCGTCATCGTCGAGGCCGCCAAGTTGGTGGCCGAGGCGATCCCGCTGCTCGGCAAGGTCGGGGCGCACACGGTGCGCCTCAATGCCATCGCCGAGGAAGTCATGCGCGCCGAAGGCCGGGCCGACGACCTGCACGAGCAAGGCCTGAAGGACCTGTTCAAGCGGCATGGCCGCAGCGACCCGATGGCCTATCTGATCGGCAGCGAGATCTACGGCCAGCTGGAGAAGGTGGTCGACCGCTTCGAGGACGTTGCCAACGAAATCAGCGGCATCGTCATCGAGAACGTATAGTGGAAGCCGCGATAGCCTTTCCCGTGCTGGTCGGCCTTGTCGTCGTCGCGCTGTTCTTCGATTTCCTCAACGGCCTGCACGATGCCGCCAACTCCATCGCCACGATCGTCTCCACCCGGGTGCTGCGGCCGCATTATGCGGTGTTCTGGGCGGCCTTCTTCAATTTCATCGCCTTCATGTTCTTCGGTCTCCACGTGGCGGAGACGCTCGGAACCGGCATCATCGACGCCAGCATCGTCACGCCGGCAGTGATCTTCGCAGCACTTGTCGGCGCCATCGTCTGGAACATCGTCACCTGGCTCGTCGGCATCCCGTCCAGCAGTTCGCACGCGCTGATCGGCGGTTTGGTCGGCGCCGGCGTCGCCAAGGCAGGCACCGGCGCCATCGTCTGGGCCGGGTTGGGCAAGACCACGGCGGCGATCGTGCTATCGCCGGCGGCAGGCTTTCTGCTGGCGCTCGTCCTGATCCTCGCGGTCTCCTGGCTGTTCCTGCGGCAGACACCGTTTGCCGTCGACAGCACCTTCCGCGTCATGCAGTTCTTTTCCGCCTCGCTCTATTCGCTCGGCCATGGCGGCAACGACGCGCAGAAGACCATGGGCATCATCGCCGTGCTCCTCTATTCGCAAGGCATGCTCGGCGCGAATTTTTACGTGCCGCTGTGGGTCGTCATCACCTGTCAGTCGGCGCTGGCGCTGGGCACATTGTTCGGCGGCTGGCGCATCGTCCACACCATGGGCTCTAAGATCACCCGGCTGAACCCGATGCAGGGTTTCTGCGCCGAGACCGGCGGTGCGATTACCCTGTTCGCCGCCACCTGGCTCGGTATTCCTGTATCGACCACGCACACGATCACCGGCGCCATCATCGGCGTCGGCGCCGCCCGCCGCGTCTCCGCCGTTCGCTGGGGCATTGCCGGCAACATCGTGGTGGCATGGATCGTCACCTTGCCGGCAACCGCGGCCATCGCGGCTCTCACCTACCTCGCGGTCGGCCTGGCAAAGTGATGCGAACGGGCCAGCGCCTGGAGCCGCCTCTGGCGCGGCGACTACCTGTCCACAAGGTTCAGGATGTTGCCGTCCGGATCCTTGAACCACGCGACCTTCATGCCCTGGCCGACATGGACATCGCCCTCCAGCGCCAGGCCGGGCATATCGTAGTGCTCGAAGGCGACGCCCTTCGATTTCAACGCCTTGACGATTTTGCCGAGTTCGTCGCCGACCGTCCAGGTCACAGCCGTGGCCTTGTTGGTCCCAGCGAAGTTCGAACGGTAGACGTTGATGGCGGTATCGCCGCTTTCATAGACGATCAGTTCCCCACCCTCATTGTGCACCTCTTTCAGGCCGAGCGTTCCTTCGTAAAAAGCCCTGGCCTTGGCCAGGTCCTTCACAGCGAGATTGGCCGTTGCGTTGCTGTTTGCGAGCATGATTCGTCTCCTTCCCTGGCGGTCATTCCATGTCCACTGAAATAGGTTGCGTTGACGATTTGGCGACGGCCACTCCCGCTGGAAATGCTGTCGTATGGTCGCTTCCTCCCCCAATACGCCGCTGCAACTGTTGGTCCATCGCTTGGTTCTGTTCCGGAACTGCATTATCTGGAGCGGAAAAGTAGAGGAAAAACTCATGCCCGCCGCCCATGAAAACGTGACCAAGGAAATGGTTATCGAGCGCCTGAAGACGGTCAATGGGCCGGATTTCACCGGCAATATCGTCGATCTCGGCATGGTTTCCGAGATTTTCATTGCCGATGCCAAGGTGTTCTTCTCGATCACCGTTCCCGCTGCCCGTGCCCAGGAGATGGAGCCGCTGCGTGCGGCGGCCGAACGTGTCGTCAAGGCGATCCCCGGTGTCGCCGGCGCCGTGGTCGCGCTGACGGCGGAAAAGAAGGGCGGCGGCATGGAGGCGCCGGTTCCGCAAAGACCGGCTCAGAGGCCCGCTCCACCAGCCGCACCTGCCCGTCCCGCCCCACAGGCGCCTGCCTCGCACAGCCAGGGCAAGCGCGGCGTACCCGGCATCGAGGCCATCATCGCCGTCGCTTCCGGCAAGGGCGGCGTCGGCAAGTCGACCACCGCGGTCAATATCGCCCTTGGGCTTGCCGCCAACGGGCTGCGGGTCGGCGTGCTCGATGCCGATATTTATGGCCCTTCCATGCCGCGTCTGCTCAACATTCGTGGCAGGCCGCAGACCGTCGACGGCAAGATCCTGAAACCGATGCAGAATTATGGCCTCAAGGTCATGTCGATGGGCTTTCTCGTCGATGAGGAGACGCCGATGATCTGGCGCGGGCCGATGGTGATGTCGGCATTGACGCAGATGCTGCGCGAGGTCGAATGGGGACCGCTCGATGTGCTCGTCGTCGACATGCCGCCCGGCACCGGCGACGCCCAGCTGACCATGGCCCAACAGGTGCCGCTGGCCGGCGCCGTCATCGTCTCGACGCCACAGGACCTGGCCCTGATCGATGCGCGCAAAGGCCTCAACATGTTTAGAAAGGTCGACGTGCCCCTATTGGGTATCGTCGAAAATATGAGCTATTTTCTCGCCCCCGATACGGGAAAACGCTACGACATCTTCGGCCATGGCGGCGCGCGCCGCGAGGCCGAGCGTCTAGGGGTCACCTTCCTTGGCGAGGTGCCGCTCGAGATGGGCATCCGCGAAAGCTCGGATGCTGGCACGCCGGTGGTGGTCTCGAAACCCGATGGCGCCGAGGCGAAAATCTACCGCGACATCGCCGCCAAGGTTTGGGACCGCGTCAATGAAGAGCGCGGCGCGGCCGAGGCTGCAGTGCCGAGCATCGTGTTCGAGTGATGCGGATGTCCTCCCCCAAGGGGACCTTGAGGGGAGGGCGGCCGGAACGGCCGGGTAGGTCCGCGGCGACACGTTCCAGCTTTTCCGGGATAGCGGGCTGACAAACCACGATCCCGACTAGCGCGGAGGCAGATGTGTGTCTATCGCACCAAAGTGCGGATTCGGATGGCGCGTGCCCCTTGCCTGCTCCCGCGCGTTGTCATATCGATTTGTCATACAAATACGGAGACCACGATGGCAGGCGCCCCCACCAGCAAGAAAAAATTTCGCTCGCAGGAGTGGTTCGACAATCCCGACAATCCGGGCATGACGGCACTCTATCTGGAACGTTACCTGAATTACGGGCTGACGCGGGCCGAACTGATGTCCGGCAAGCCGCTGATCGGCATCGCGCAGACCGGCTCGGACCTGTCGCCCTGCAACCGCCACCACATCGAACTGGCCAAGCGCGTGCGCGAAGGCATTGTCTCGATGGGTGGCATCCCTTTCGAGTTCCCTTGCCACCCGATCCAGGAGACCGGCAAACGGCCGACTGCTGCACTTGATCGCAACCTTGCCTATCTCAGCCTGGTGGAGGTGCTCTACGGCTATCCGCTCGACGGTGTGGTGCTCACCATCGGCTGCGACAAGACGACGCCGGCCATGCTGATGGCCGCGGCCACCGTCAACATCCCGGCTATCGCGCTTTCGGTCGGGCCGATGCTCAACGGCTGGCACAAGGGCAAGCGCACCGGCTCCGGCACTATCGTCTGGGAATCGCGCCAGCGCCTGTCGGCCGGCGAGATTGGCTATGACGAGTTCATGGATATCGTTGCCTCCTCGGCGCCGTCGACCGGCTATTGCAACACGATGGGCACCGCCACCACGATGAATTCGCTGGCCGAGGCGCTCGGCATGCAATTGCCGGGCTCGGCCGCTATCCCCGCCCCCTATCGCGAACGCGGCCAGATCGCCTACGAGACCGGAAAGCGCATCGTCGACATGGTGCATGAGGATCTGAAGCCCTCCGACATCATGACCCGTAAGGCCTTCGAGAACGCCATCGTCGTCAACTCGGCGATCGGCGGCTCGACCAATGCGCCGATCCACCTCAACGCCATCGCCCGCCATCTCGGCGTGCCGCTCGACAATGACGATTGGCAGAAGGTCGGCCTCAACATACCGCTCATCGTCAATCTGCAGCCGACGGGCGAATATCTCGGAGAGGACTATCACCATGCCGGCGGCGTGCCGGCCGTGATCGCCGAACTGATGAAGGGCGGTCTGCTGCCCTATCCGGAAGCCACGACCGCTAACGGCAAGACCATCGGCGACAATTGCCGCGGCGCCGTTAACGAGAACCTCGACGTCATCCGCACGGTTGCCGAGCCGCTGAAAGCCAATGCCGGCTTCATCAATCTCAAGGGCAATCTGTTCGATTCGGCGATCATGAAGACCAGCGGCATCTCGCCCGAGTTCCGCGAGCGCTATCTGTCGAACCCGAAGGACCCCGAAGCCTTCGAGGGCAACGCCATGGTCTTCGACGGCCCCGAGGACTATCACGCCCGCATCGACGACCCGGCACAGGGCATCGACGAGCACACCATCCTGTTCATGCGCGGCGCCGGTCCGATCGGCTATCCCGGCGGCGCCGAAGTCGTCAACATGCAGCCGCCTGCCTATCTGATCAAAAAGGGCATCCACGCGCTGGCCTGTATCGGCGACGGTCGTCAGTCGGGCACGTCGGGCTCGCCGTCGATCCTCAACGCCTCGCCGGAAGCCGCCATCGGCGGCGGCCTGGCGCTGCTGAAGACCGGCGACCGCGTCCGCATCGACCTGCGCAAGGGCACCGCCGACATCCTCGTCAGCGACGACGAGATCGCGCGGCGCCGCGCCGAGCTGCAGAACAATGGCGGCTATCACTATCCGAAGCACCAGACGCCCTGGCAGGAAATCCAGCGCGGCATGGTCGACCAGTTTTCCGAAGGCATGGTGCTGAAGCCGGCGGTGAAATACCAGGATGTGGCTCATACAAGCGGCGTGCCGAGGGACAATCACTGACCAGGGTCCATCGCACGGGCCAGCCGTCAGGTCGCCGGTGTTGCGGTCTCCTCATTTCTCCCCGTTAACAGCCCGCTAACGGGGAGAAATGCCCGGCACAGAGTTGGACGCGATCGTTTGTCAAAAACGATTGTCCTGCGATAGCAGGGACAAATGCTTGACAAGCGAGCGTGACAAATCCACGATCATCGCAAGGGGTGCATCGCGACGACCCCGTGAGGCGTCAGCCCAACGTTCGCGTCCAAGCTTCTCTTTCAAGGAGGTGGACGCCATGCCGTCAACAACCGCTATCACTGTATCGCAACTGTCCCGTCTGATTGGGCTGCCGGGTGCACCCGCAATCATCGACGTCCGCATCGATGATGACTACAACGCCGATCCGCGCCTGCTGCCGGGGTCGGATTGGCGTGATTTCAGGACTGTCTCGAACTGGGCTGCCGACTTCGCCGGCAGGCAAGTGACAGTCGTCTGCCAGCAGGGGAAAAAGCTCTCGCAAGGCGTGGCCGCATGGCTGCGGCACGAGGGCATAGCCGCCGAATCGCTCGACGGCGGGTTTGAAGCATGGCGCGATGCCAAGGGCCTTCTCGTTCACGCCGACAAGATACCGCCCGCCGACGCCAAGGGCCGCACCGTTTGGGTGACGCGTACGCGCCCGAAGGTCGACCGCATCGCCTGCCCCTGGCTGATCCGGCGCTTCATCGATCCTCACGCGGTCTTTCTCTTCGTCGAGCCGGCCGAAGTGGCAGCCGTCGCCGATCGCTTTCAGGCCGTGCCTTTCGACATCGAGAACGTGTTCTGGAGCCACCGCGGCGAACGCTGCACTTTCGACACCATGATCGAGGAGTTCGGGCTTAAATCGGAAGCGCTCGATCGCCTGGCCACGATCATACGCGCTGCCGATACTGCGAGCCTCGATCTTGTTCCACAGGCGGCCGGGTTCCTGGCGGCCTCGCTTGGCCTGTCACGGATGTTTCGCGACGATCTGGAGCAGCTCGAGGCCGGCATGCTGCTCTATGATATGTTCTTCCGCTGGTGCCGCGATGCCACCGAGGAGACGCATAACTGGCCGGCCGCCGGCGCAGTCAGTCTCGGCACGGGCAAACCATCGTGAGCGCCGTCCTTTCGAAAAAGCCGGCGGAGATCCGGGAGCCGGTTGTGCCTAGCTTCCGGCAGGCCGTGAAGGTCTGGGCGAAAATCGGGGTGCTCAGCTTTGGCGGCCCGGCCGGGCAGATCGCGCTCATGCACAAGGAACTGGTCGAGGAACGGCGCTGGATCGGCGAACAGCGCTTCCTGCATGCGTTGAACTACTGCATGCTGCTGCCTGGCCCCGAGGCCCAGCAGCTTGCCGTCTATATCGGCTGGTTGCTGCACAAAACGGTCGGTGGCCTTGTTGCCGGCATTCTCTTCGTCGTGCCGGGCGCGCTTGTAATGCTCGTCCTGAGCAGCCTCTATGCGCTCTATGGCGATGTACCACTCGTAGCGGCGCTGTTTTTCGGGGTCAAGGCAACGGTGCTCGCCATTGTCATCGAGGCGGTGATCCGGATCGGCAGACGCGCGCTGAAGAACCCCGTCATGGTGTCGATCGCACTCGCCGCCTTCATCGCCATCTACGCGTTGAACGTACCGTTTCCGCTGATCGTCCTGCTTGCCGGCCTGGCAGGCTGGATCGGCAACCGTAGTGCGCCGGCATTTTTTTCAGGGGCATCACAGGGCAAGGGCTATGTTCCCGACATCAAGGGCGCGGTCGATCTGATGTTCGAGCGCGGCGAACTGACCCACGTCAGGCCGACGCGATGGCATGCGCCGCGCATTTTGGCGATCTGGCTGCCGATCTGGCTGGGGCCTGTTCTGCTCGTCTGGGCTGTCACCGGCCCTGCCAGCGTCTGGACGCAAATCGGTGGCTTCTTCAGTGTCATGGCGGTCGTCACCTTTGGTGGCGCCTACGCCGTGCTTGCCTATGTCGCGCAGGCAGCGGTCGAGTCCTTCGGCTGGCTGGCACCCGGTGAAATGGTCGACGGCCTTGGGCTTGCCGAAACCACGCCCGGCCCGTTGATCCTGGTCTTGCAGTTTGTCGGCTTCGTCGCCGCCTTCCGCCACTCCGGCGCGCTCGCGCCGCTTCTTGCCGGATTGTTTGGAGCGCTGCTTACGCTGTGGGCGACGTTTACCCCATGTTTCCTGTGGATATTCCTTGGCGCGCCTTACATCGAAGCGCTGCGCGGCAACAAGGCGCTGTCGGCGGCGCTCGGTGCGATCACCGCCGCCGTCGTCGGCGTCATCATGAACCTCGCTCTATGGTTCGGCTTGCACGTCATCTTCGGCGAAGTGCGCAATGTCGGGCTTGGAATGGACGTGCCGGTGCTTTCATCGATAGACTGGCGCGCGGCGCTGCTTTCCTGTGCCTCGATGATCGCCATCCTGAAGCTGAAGATCGGCATGCTGCCGACGCTTGCCGGATCGGCGCTGGCCGGTGTCTTGTTGCTGGCGGCGAGCGGGTAACGCTCAGCCGCCCATTCTGTCGCGCGGCAGCTTGATCATATCGCCGAAGCGGGCGCGCAATTTGTCGTCGACCGGTTTTGGCACATGGCGCGGGAAGCGTTCGGCAAGCACGCGTTTCTTCTCGATGATCGCCCGTTGCAGGATATCGGGCCTGCCTTTCTCATTCCATTCCTTCGGCGAAAAGCGGTCGCCGACGGCCGGATAGAAATATTCGGTCTGCATCAGCCGCAGCGTCTGCTCGTTGCCGAGATAATGGCCCGGCCCTTTCAGGCAGACATCGGCGATGGTGTCGATCGACAGCGACTCGTCCGTCACTTCGATGCCGCGCACGCAGCGCAGGCAGTGGCCGAGCATGTCGTTGTCGATGATCAGGCTCTCAAGGCAAAAGCCGAGCAGCGAGGCGTGCATGCCGGCCGACTCATAGACCAGGTTGAGGCCGGCGAGACCGGCCATCACGTCGGTTATGCCCTTTTCGTAGCCGGACTGAATGTCAGGCAGTTTCGAATCTGTCATGCCGGCGGCCGAACCGCCCGGCAGGTCGTAGAATTGCGCCATCTGCGCGCAGGCCGCGGTCAGCACCGCCTGCTCGGCCGAACCGCCCGACATGGCGCCGGTCCTGAGATCCGAGACAAACGGCCAGGTGCCGAAGATCGCCGGATGGCCGGGCTTGATCGCGTTGACATAGATAAGGCCGACGAGCACTTCGGCGACTGCCTGCACCACGGCGCCCGCAATCGCCGCCGGTGCCGTCGCACCCGCCTGTCCTGCCGACAGCAGCAGGATCGGAATGCCGCCCTCGACGCAGGCTTCGAGAACGCCGCAGGCGTCCTCGGCAAACTTCATTGGGGGCACGACGAAGCAGTTCGAATTGGAGACGAAAGGCCGGGCGCGAAAATTCGCTTCGCCGCCCGCGATCGCATAGAGCATATCGAGCGCCGGCTTGACGTTCTCGCGCACGGTAAACGAGGTGCCGACATGCTTCGACGTACCCAAGACGCAGGCGTAGAGCGTGTTGAAATCCATATCGAGCGGGTCGGGAATGTCGCGCGGCACCATCGGCCGCTGGAAGAAATGGATGTTGTCGAGCCCTTCGACCAGGCGCGCGGCATCGTAAATGTCCTGCAGCAGCGACTCGCGATACTCACGCTTTTCGACATCGACCAGATGCACCGCAGCACCAGCCGTGCCGTAATGCACACGCTTGCCCTGGATCACCATGTCGTGCTTCGGATACTGGCCGTGCAGGGTGAAATGCCGCGCCGCTTTCTTGATGGTGTCGAGCACAAGGCCGCGAGGAAAGCGCAGGCGGCCGTCCTCACCGAGGGTCGCACCCGCCTTGGTCAGTGCCTCGATGCAGGAGGGGATGGCATTAGCGAAGCCGACCGTCTCCAGAAGGGTAAGCACGGCCTCGTGGATACGTTCGCAATCATTGCCGCTGAGCGGGCTGTAGCTCCCGCCTTCGAGGCCGGCGCGCACCGGCTTGACGTCGTCGGCAAGCGGTGCCGCCCGCATGGCGCGGCGCGCCTCGCGCCCGCCGGACCGCCGCGAACGCTGGTCTGCGGACACGTCCTGCTTCTCATGGGCCATTGGCATGAAGGCACTCCAACTTTAGCTGCGGAGCGGGCGCGGCGGTTGGTCCACCATCTGCCTGCTTCGTCCCCTATACTCCGACTATGCCGCCGGCATTGGCACAGCCTATGTGCCAGCCGATCCCGTCGCATATGCCAAGGTGCTAAAGAACCGGAGCCGCGCCACATGCGCCGGCTCCGGTCGGGGAAGGGTGATCAAGCCGCTGCCGGCCTGCGTCCAGCTGCCGTCGCCAGTTCGCGGATGCCGGGTTCGATGTGCTGCAGCGCGATCGATGAAATGCCCAAGCGCATGAAACGCGAAGGCTTTTCGGTGCGGTCGAAGAAGCGGTCGCCGGGCTCGATGATGACGCTGCGCGAGGCCGCGGCCTCCGCCAGTCCGCGCGAATCGGTGCCGCGCGGCCCCTCGAGCCAGAGCGACGTACCGCCGGCCGAATCGGTCGAGCGCCACTCAGGCAGGAAGGCGGAAATCGCATGGACCAGACGCTTGCGCCGCTCGTCGAAGGCGCTCGACAGCCGTCGCACCAGCGCCTCGTGATGGCCGAGCGACAGGAAGAGCGCCACGGCACGCTGGTTGTTGGCCGGCGGATGGCGCAGCATGAAGCGGCGTAGCGCCCGAAGCTCGGAGATCAGCCCGGCCGAGGCGACGATGTAGCCGAGCCTGAGGCCGGGAGCCAGCGTCTTCGACATCGAGCCGACGTAGACGACGCGGCCGGACCGATCGAGGCTCTTCAGCGCCTGCTGCGGCGCCTCGTCCAGGAGCTGGCTGTCATAGCCGTCCTCGATGATGATCTGGTTGTGCCGGTTGGCGCGCGCCAGAAGATCCTGCCGCCGCTCCGCCGACAGCGGCACCATGGTCGGGCAATGGTGGCTGGGCGTGACGAAGACGAAGCCGGAATCAGTGGGAATAGCAGAGGTTACGATGCCGGAGTGGTCGACTGGAACCGGCTGAATATCGGCGCCGGCCAGCCGGAAGATCGAGCGTGCATCGGGATAGCCGGGGTCTTCCATCGCCACCTTGGAGCCCTTGGTCATCAACAGCGTGGCCAGCATGTAAAGCGCGTTCTGCGCGCCCAGCGTCACGATGATCTCGTCCGGATTGGCGAAGATGCCGCGCCGCGGCAGCAGCCGGGCCTGGATCTGCTCGATCAGGAGCGGATCGTCGCGGTCGACCATGTCGGATGCCCAGTTGCGGATTTCGAGCACCGCCAGCGCCATGCGGTTGCACTCGCGCCATTCGGCGGTCGGGAACAGCGCCGGGTCGAACTGGCCGTAGACGAAGGGGTAGGACGACTTGATCCAGTTGTCGTGCTTGGCCGGCGGTGGCATGTCGCTCGCTGCGATCTGCCGGCGCGCCTTCCAGTCGATCTCGTTGGCCTGGTCGGGCGCCTTCTGGTGCGGCTTGGCCGGCGTCGCCAGCACCTCGGGATTGACAAAATGGCCGCGGCGCTCGCGCGCCACCAGAAAGCCCTGGTCGACCAGCTGCTGGAACGCCAGCACCACGGTGCCGCGCGCTACGCCGAGTTTTTCCGCAAGAATCCGGCAGGACGGAAGCGGCATCGAAGCCGCGATCTGCCGGTCGAGGATGGCGGCGACGATCGCCTGGCGGATCTGCGCCTGCAGGGTCTGACCGGAGTCCGCCGAAATCCGGAACAGGCCGGACCATATGGCCGTGTCGTTTCGCTGTGGCATGGGAGATGTTCCTCGATGGCCAGCTTTTTTCACTTGGCTGGACCAGTCGAATGTACCGGTGGCACAAGGTGTTGCACCAATCAATTTTTCTGATCGCTGGGATTTATGCCAGTGATCCTTTGCGCCGGCCCGCGCTGCGCTGCGGCATCGCTGCGCATTGAAACAGATGGAATTCGACCCGATAGTTTGCCGCGACGACACGCGCCGGAAACATCCGGCCTGATAAGATGCACCTCAAGAACCGGAGCGAGGCAGTGGATCAACCGTCCTTTCAAAAGCAGCTCGGCGCGTTGCGCGATCATCGTGCGGCCAAATCGGGCTCGATGCGCGAGGCTTTCGCCGCCGATCCGCAGCGCTTCGAGAAATTCTCCGCCAGCGACGGCGACGTGCTGCTCGACTGGTCGAAATGTGCGGTCGATGCGCGGACGATGGAGTTGCTGGAGAAGCTGGCCGAGGCCGCCGACCTCGAAGGCCGGCGCGACGCGATGTTTGCCGGCAAGAAGATCAATGTCACCGAAGGCCGCGCCGTGCTGCACACGGCACTACGCAACCTGACCGGCAAGGGCATCGTGCTCGACGGCCAGGACGTGAAGGCGGAAGTCCTTGCCGTACTCGACGCGATGGGTGCCTTCGCCGACGCGGTGCGTTCCGGCAAGGCGGCCGGCGCGACCGGCAAGAAGATCACCGACATCGTCAACATCGGCATCGGCGGCTCCGATCTCGGCCCTGCCATGGCGACGCTGGCGTTGGCGCCCTATCATGACGGGCCGCGCGCGCATTACGTATCCAATATCGACGGTGCGCATATCCACGACACGCTGAAGGGACTTTCCGCCGAAACCACCCTGTTCATCATCGCCTCCAAGACCTTCACCACGGTCGAGACTATGACCAATGCCGAGACCGCGCGCGGATGGGTCGAGAAGGCGCTCGGCAAGGAAGCGGTCGGCAAGCACTTCGCCGCCGTCTCGACGGCGCTCGACCTGGTCGCCAAGTTCGGCATCGCGCCCGATCGCGTCTTCGGCTTCTGGGACTGGGTCGGCGGCCGCTATTCCGTCTGGGGTGCGATCGGCCTGCCGGTGATGATCGCCATCGGCCCGAAGGATTTTCGCGCCTTTCTCGAAGGCGCCCATGAAATGGACGAGCACTTCCGCACCGCGCCGCTGGCGAGGAACCTGCCGGCGCTGATGGGGCTGATCGGCTGGTGGCACCGCGTGATCTGCAAATACCCCGCTCGCGCCGTCATCCCTTACGATCAGCGTCTGTCCAGGCTCCCGGCCTATCTGCAGCAGCTCGACATGGAATCGAACGGCAAGAGCGTCACCCTGGACGGCGGCGCTGTGACGACGCCGACCGGCCCGCTGGTCTGGGGTGAGCCCGGCACCAATGGCCAGCACGCCTTCTTCCAGCTTCTGCATCAGGGCACCGATTTCATTCCAGTCGAATTCCTCGCCGCTGCCGTAGGCCACGAGCCGGAACTGAAGCATCACCACGACCTTCTGCTTGCCAATTGCCTGGCGCAGTCGGAAGCCTTCATGAAGGGCCGCACGCTGGAGGAAGCCCGCGCACAGATGCTGGCGAAAGGCATGAAGCCGGCTGATGTCGACAGGATTGCTCCGCACCGCGTCTTCTCCGGCGACCGCCCCTCGGTGACGATCCTCTACAGAAAGCTCGACCCCCACACGTTCGGACGGCTGATTGCGCTCTACGAGCACCGCGTCTTCGTCGAAGGCACGCTGTTCAACATCAACTCCTTCGACCAATGGGGCGTCGAACTCGGCAAGGAACTGGCGACCGGGCTGCTGCCCGTCGTTGAAGGCAAGGAGAACGCCGCAAAGCGGGACGCCTCGACTGCCGGACTGGTGGAATACATCCACCGCTTGCGCGGCCTGGAGTGAAAAGCTTGGCGGACATCAAGGGAATATTGTTCGACAAGGACGGCACGCTCGTAGATTTCAACGCGACATGGCTGGGCATCGCCGACTTCATGGCGATGGATGCGGCCGAAGGCGATCGCTGGAAAGCAGACAGGCTGCTTGCGGCGGCGGGCTTCGACTTCGCCAGCAAGCGCTTCAAGCCGGATTCGATTTTTGCCTCGGGGACCAACATGGACGTCGTCGAGCTGTGGTTTCCACGGCTGTCCGACGAGGACCAGATGCTTGCCGTCGCCCGCTTCAACGCCATCACTTCGGCGCAGGGATCGGCAATGGCAGTGGCGCTACCGGGCGTGGTCGAGACGCTTGGCCTGCTTCACAGAAAATCCTACCGGCTTGGCGTCGCCACCAACGATTCGACCAGCGGCGCGGAAAAGACCTTGGTCACTCTGGGCGTCGCGCAGCTTTTCGACGCCGCCTATGGTTACGATGCGGTGGCCAATCCAAAACCGGCGCCGGATACGATCCTTGCCTTCTCGGATCTGACAGGGCTCAGGCCGGCGACGATCGCAATGGTCGGCGACAATCGCCACGATCTGGAGATGGCGCGGGCCGGCGGCTGTGGCCTGGCGATCGGCGTGCTGTCCGGCACCGGCACACGGGAATCGCTGTCGCAGATCGCCGACGTCATCCTCGATTCAGTTGCCGATCTGCCCGATTTTCTTGCGGCCCGAGTCAGCGAGACGGTCTAGACTCGCAGCTAAACTGTCCGAACGAGAACACGCCACTCGGTTTCATCGCCGCATTCCTGCCTTCGCCGACATCCGGCACCTCGTATTCGGCCAGCAGGCGAAGCCGCGAGCGGGGCAGATAGGCGCGGCCCGGATCGCCGACCAGCACCTCGATGCCGGCAGCGAGGCAGCGGTCGAGGAAGGGAACGACCCGGCCGGCAAGATCATGGGCGTAAAACAGGTCGCCGACCACCACGACATCCACCGGTGGCGGCGGACCGCTGGTTATGTCCCCGCCGATCGTCGCAATCACAACGCCGTTCGCCATCGCATTGAGGCCGATCGCGGCAACGCCGTTGCGGTCGATCTCGGCCGCGATCACCGCGCTTGCGCCGGCTTTTGCCGCTGCGATGCCGACGAGGCCCGAGCCGGCGCCGAGGTCGAGCACGCGACGGCCGGTCACGGTCTCCGGCCGGTCGAAAATATAGCGGGCGAGCACCGCGCCGCCGGCCCAGACATAGGCCCAATACGGTGGCTCCGGTTCAGGTCCGTCTTCTTCGGTAGCGTGTTGGTTCCACTCGACAAGCCGCCTGAGCCCGCTTCCCGGATGGGCGGTGTAAAGCCGAATTTCGGGAATCGCAGGTACTGCCGCGATCCGCATGTTCGCCCGGATGAACTCTGCCGGATCTGGGCGCGAGCCTATACCCACCGCATTGGCGCCGGCGATGCAATCGCTCAAGCTGCGCCTAGCCCCGCAACGCCCGTCGCAGGATCTTGCCGACCGGTGTCTTGGGCAGCTCGGTGCGGAACTCGATATGCCTGGGGCGTTTGTAGCCGGTCAGGTTCTCTTTGCAATAAGCCGCCAGCGCTTCGGCGGTCAGCCCAGGGTCCTTCTTGACGACGAACAGCTTCGGCACTTCACCCGAATGCTCGTCCGGCACGCCGATCGCCGCCACTTCGAGTACGCCCGGATGCTGCGCCACCACTTCCTCGAGTTCGTTCGGATAGACGTTGAAGCCGGAAACCAGGATCATGTCCTTCTTGCGGTCGACGATCTTGGTGTAGCCAAGCTCGTCCATGAAGCCCATGTCGCCCGACTTGAAGAAGCCGTCCTCAGTCATCACCTTGGCGGTCTCGTCCGGCCGGTTCCAGTAGCCGGCCATCACTTGCGGTCCGCGGATGCAGATTTCGCCGACTTCGCCGAGCGGCAAATTGTTGCCGTCGTCGTCGCGGATGGCGATCTCGGTCGAGGGCAGCGGCAGGCCGATCGTGCCGGTGTAAACGCCGTCGCTGAATTTGTTGATGGTTGTCCCCGGTGAGGTTTCGGTAAGCCCGTAGGCCTCGCTGATCGGGCAGCCGGTCAGCGCCTTCCAGCGTTCGGCGATGGCCCTCTGCACCGGCATGCCGCCACCCAGCGTCAGGATCAGCGGCTTGAAATCGAGCTTGCGAAAATCCTCATTGTTGAGCAGCGCATTGAACAGCGTGTTGAGGCCCGGAAAGATGTGGATCGGGTATTTCTGCAGCTCTTTGACGAAGCCGGGAATGTCGCGCGGATTGGGGATGAGGACATTCTGTGCGCCTTGCTGCATGCCTACCAGCACGTTCGCCGTCAGCGCAAAAATGTGATAGAGCGGCAGCGCGCAGAGGAAGTTCAGATGCGCCGGCTTAGGCTTGACGGTAAAGGCGTCTTCAGCCCACAGCGCGTTCTGCGCGACGTTCGCCAAAATGTTGCTGTGCAAAAGCATCGCGCCCTTGGAGATGCCGGTCGTGCCGCCTGTGTATTGCAGGAAGGCGATGTCGTCGGCCGCGACCTTTGCGGGCCTGAAGGCCATGCCGGCGCCTGCCTTCAGCGCGGCGCTGAATTTGACATGGCCGGGCAGCGACCATGCCGGGACCATCTTTTTGACGCGGCGTACAACGAAGTTGACGATCGTTCCCTTGAGCCCGCCTAGCATGTCGCCCATCGAGGCGACCACGATATGCTTGACTGCGGTCCTGGCGATCACCGCCTGCAGGGTGCAGGCGAAATTTTCGAGGATGACAATGGCTTGAGCGCCGGAATCCTTGAGCTGGTGCTCCAGCTCGCGCGGCGTGTAGAGCGGATTGATATTGACCACGACATAGCCGGCGCGAAGCACTGCCATGATCGCCACCGGATATTGCAGCACATTCGGCATCATCAGTGCGACGCGCGCGCCCTTCTGCAGCCCCGTTGATTGCAGATAGGCGCCGAAGGCGGCCGACTGTCGCTCGAGGTCGGCATAGGTGATCGATTTGCCCATGCAGACGAAGGCCGGCCGATTCGCAAATTGCTTGCACACGGTGACGAGAAAGTCGCCGATCGAGCTGGAGGGCAGAGCGCCGATCTCGGCCGGCACGATCTTTGGATAACTCTTGAGCCACGGTTTTTCCGGCAGGCCGGCGGCCAGCGACGTGATCGCCTTTGGTAATCTCTTGGCCGGACCTGCCGACGGTCGGGGCGCTGTCGGCACTGCCTTCGCCGCCGGCTTGCCGGCAGACTTTGCAGCAGGCGCCGTCTTGCGGGTTGCCGGTTTAGCAGCCGTTCCAGCCGTGGTCTTCGCCGCCGGCTTCGCGCTTGCCTTCGCGGTAGCCGCCGGCTTGGCGTCGGCCGCTTTTGACTTGACTGCTTTCGATGTTGCCTCGGCCTTTGCTTTCGCCGCGCTGGTTGTCTTTGCCGGTTTTGCCACCTGTCGCTCCCTCAATCGTTCTTATTGTTTCGGCATGCTTGCGCGCCACCACCGCCCTGATCAACAAAGATATCCCAACGCTTGCCGCAATGCCCGAAACCCGGGAAAATTCGGCACGCTGCCCATCTATCTATGTATTGCCACAAGCGGCGGCCATGCAAGCCTTCGCCACCAGGAGTGCGGTAAGACTTGCCGTCAAACCTCTAGGCCGCGACCGGTTTTCGGACGCGGGTCTCTTGAACCGAAAGGCTCGATTCCCACAATTGGCGGCATCGCCGATCAACAAAAAATTGAAGTCGCTAATAATGTCGTGATCTGCGGATTCGGCTCGTTTTTTCCACAATTTGCCGCGTGCCGGAATTTTTTTCTGCTTCCCGTGGGTTAGGCAAACAAGCAGTTCCAAAGCTAGAAAAACGGTGCTTATATGCGGCCTTCGCGAGCCTGATAGAGGGGCTTGGAAGAACATCAGGGAGTGCTCAATGAAAAAGAAACTGACTTTTGCAGCCGCGTTGCTGGCTGCAAGCGTCCTCGGCGGCATGGCCAACGCAAAACAACTGGTCTATTGCTCGGAGGCTTCGCCGGCCGGCTTCGACCCGTCGCCATGGAGCGGCGGCAACGACTTCGACGCCTCGTCGCGCACCATCTATTCGCGCCTGGTCGAGTTCGAGCATGGCAAGACCACCATCTCCCCCGGCCTGGCAGAGAGCTGGACGGTTTCCGACGACGGTCTCGAATACACCTTCAAGCTTCGCCCTGGTGTGAAATTCCAGACGACCGATTATTTCACGCCGACGCGCGACCTCAACGCCGACGACGTGATCTTTTCCTTCGAACGCCAGTGGAAGAAAGAAAGCCCGTGGTACAGCTATCTGGAAGGCACCGGCTGGGAATATTTCACCGGCATGGGCTTCCCCGATCTCCTGAAGGAAATCGTCAAGGTCGACGACCTGACGGTGAAATTCGTGCTGAACAAGCCTGAAGTCGCGTTCCTGCCGGACCTCGGCATGGATTTCGCCTCGATCGTTTCCAAAGAGTATGCCGACCAGCTCGACAAGGCCGGCACCAGGCAGCAGTTCACCCAGAAGCCGGTCGGCACCGGTCCGTTCCAGTTCGTCGACTACCAGGTCGACGCGGTCATCCGCTACGCGGCATGGGACGGCTACTATGGCGGCCGCCAGAAGATCGACGATCTGATCTTCGCCATCACGCCCGATCCCGCCGTGCGCGCGCAGAAGCTGAAGGCGGGCGAATGCGATATCATGTCGTACCCGGCGCCAGCCGACATTGCCGGACTGCAGGCCGACACGAACCTCAAGGTCGATGAGCAGGAAGGCCTGAATATCGGCTACATGGCCTATAACACAACGCAGCCGCCCTTCGATAAGGTCGAGGTCCGCAAGGCCCTCAACATGGCGGTGAACAAGAAGGCAATCATCGACGCGGTCTATCAGGGTGCCGGCACGCCGGCCATCAACCCGATCCCGCCGACCATGTGGTCCTATAACAAGGACATCAAGGACGATCCCTACGATCCGGAGGCGGCCAAGAAGATGCTGGCCGACGCCGGCGTCAAGGATCTGTCGATGAAGATCTGGGCTATGCCGGTCAGCCGCCCCTACAACCCGAACGCCCAGCGCGTCGCCGAGTTGATCCAGGCCGACTATGCCGCCGTCGGCGTCAAGGCGGAGATCGTCAGCTACGAATGGACCGAGTATCGCCAGCGCGGCAAAGCCAAGGATCGCGACGGCGCCTTCCAACTGGGCTGGACCGGGGACAATGGCGATCCGGACAACTTCTTTTTCCTGCTCGGTTGCGATGCCATCGGCCAGTCCAATTATGCGATCTGGTGCAATCAGGAATTCGAAGCCCTGCTGAAAAAAGGCAAGGCAACGACGGACGTCGCCGAGCGCACCAAGATCTACGAGGAAGCTCAGGTGGTGTTCAAGCGTGAGGCTCCGTGGCTGACCATCGCCCACTCCAAGGTCTTCATGCCGATGAACAAGAAGGTGTCGGGCTTCGTTATGGACCCGCTCGGCATTCATCGGTTTGACGGCGTCGACGTCACCGAATAAGTCCTGAGAAATTGAACGGCGGCGCTGGACTTCCCGCGCCGCCGTTCTATGAAGCAAGATGCTCCGTTATCTCCTCCACAAGCTCGCTTTGATCATCCCGACCGTGTTCGGCATATCGCTGGCGGCGTTCGCTTTCGTCCGGCTTCTGCCCGGCGATCCCATCCTGGCCCTGGCCGGCGAGCGCGGCGTCAGCCCCGAACGCTACGCCCAGCTCATCGAGCAGTTTGGCTACAACCGGCCCTATGTCATCCAGTACCTGGAATATATCGGCAGGGTCCTCACCGGCGATTTCGGCATATCCATTGCCACCAAGCGGCCAGTGCTCGGCGAATTCCAGGCGCTGTTTCCGGCCACGCTGGAACTGGCGACGGTGGCGTTGATCATCGCCATCCTGCTTGGCATCCCTGCCGGCATTTTCGCTGCGGTCAAGCGGGGCTCCTGGTTCGACCAGGCGACGATGGGTGTCGCGCTGACCGGCTATTCGATGCCGATCTTCTGGTGGGGGCTGCTGCTCATTATCTTCTTCTCCGGCTATCTCGGCTGGACGCCGGTTTCCGGCCGCATCGGCCTGCAGTATTTCTTCAGGCCGACGACCGGGTTCATGCTCATCGACAGCTTGATCTCCGGCAGGAGCGGCGCTTTCAAATCCGCCGTCAGCCATCTGATCCTGCCATCGATCGTGCTGGCGACGATCCCGCTCGCCGTCATAGCGCGCCAGACGCGCTCGGCGATGCTCGAGGTGCTGGGCGAGGACTATGTCCGCACCGCGCGTGCCAAGGGCCTGGCGCCGCGCCGTGTCATCGGGCTGCATGCTTTTCGCAACGCGCTGATCCCAGTGGTCACCACCATTGGACTGCAGGTCGGCACGTTGATGGCAGGCGCCATTCTGACCGAAACCATTTTTTCCTGGCCAGGCATCGGCAAATGGATGATCGACGCCATCGGCAAGCGCGACTATGTCGTCGTGCAGAGCGGATTGCTGATCATCGCGCTGATCGTCATGGCGGTGAACCTGATCGTCGACGTGCTCTACGCGGTCATCAATCCGCGCATCCGGGTGCAGTGAGATGACCGACGAATCCGCCGCCGAAGCCACCGCTGCCTCCATCCCGACAGGCGGCAGGCAAAGGGCGTTTGCCGAGTTCTGGCATTACTTCTCGATGAACACCGGGGCCGTCATCGGTCTTGTCGTGTTTTCGGCGCTGGTGCTGGTGGCGATCTTTGCGCCGTTCGTCGCCCCGCATTCGCCCGACGAGCAGTTTCGCGATGCACTGCTGGCGCCTCCTGCCTGGCAGGAAGGCGGCAAATCGATGTTCCTGCTCGGCACCGATGCCGTCGGCCGCGACATGCTTTCGCGGTTAATCTTCGGGGCGCGTTTTTCGCTGTTCATCGGCCTGGTGGTCGTCGTCTTCTCGCTCACCAGCGGCATCGTGCTTGGCGTGCTCGCCGGCTATTTCCGCGGCTGGGTCGACACGCTGATCATGCGCATCATGGATATCATCCTGGCCTTCCCGTCCCTACTTCTGGCGCTGGTGTTGGTGGCGATCCTCGGCCCGGGCCTGTTCAATGCCATGCTGGCGATCGCACTGGTGCTGCAGCCGCATTTCGCACGTCTCACCCGCGCCGCCGTGATGGCCGAAAAGAACCGCGAGTATGTGATCTCCGCCAAGGTGGCCGGCGCCGGTCATCTTCGCTTGATGGTGAGGACGATCTTGCCGAACTGCCTGGCACCGCTGATCGTGCAGGCCACGCTGTCCTTCTCCAACGCTATTCTCGAGGCTGCGGCGCTCGGCTTCCTCGGTGTCGGTGCGCAGCCGCCGACGCCGGAATGGGGGACGATGCTCGCTTCGGCGCGCGAATTCATCCTGCGCGCGCCTTGGGTGGTGACCTTCCCCGGCCTTGCCATCCTGATCACTGTGCTTGCAATCAATCTGATCGGCGACGGCCTGCGCGATGCCTTCGACCCCAAGCTGAAGAGGTCATGATCCAATGCCTCTTCTCGAGATCACGAACCTGACCGTTTCCTTCGACACCGCCGCCGGACCATTCATGGCGGTACAAGGCATCGACCTGTCGGTCGAACCGCGCGAGGTGCTGGCGATCGTCGGCGAATCCGGTTCCGGAAAATCGGTGGCGATGCTGGCGGTGATGGGGCTCTTGCCCAACACGGCGACGGTGAGGGCCGACCGCATGGCCTTCGACGGCATCGACCTGCTCAAGCTCGGCCCATCCGAGCGGCGCAAGATCGTCGGCAAGGACATTTCGATGATCTTCCAGGAACCGGTCGCAAGCCTCAACCCATGCTTCACCGTCGGCTTCCAGATCGAGGAGGTGCTGCGCTTTCATATGGGCATGGACCGTGCTCAGCGCCGGGCGCGCGCCATTGAACTGATGAAGCTCGTCGGCATCGCCGACCCCGAGGAACGGCTGGGCTCGTTCCCGCATCAGATGTCGGGCGGCCAGTGCCAGCGCGTCATGATTGCCATCGCCATCGCCTGCAATCCGAAGCTTTTGATAGCCGACGAGCCAACCACGGCACTCGACGTCACCATCCAGAAGCAGATCCTCGATCTGCTGGTCGGCCTGCAGGCCAAATACGGCATGGGCCTGATCATGATCACCCACAATATGGGGGTGGTTGCCGAGACCGCCGACCGTGTCATCGTCCAGTACAAGGGCCGCAAGATGGAAGAGGCCGACGTGCTGTCGCTGTTCGAATCCCCCAAGAGCAATTACACCCGCGCGCTCCTGTCGGCGCTGCCGGAAAACGCCGTCGGCGACCGGTTGCCGACTGTTTCCGACATGCTGTTCGAGCCGGCCCCCTCTGTAGTCGCAGCCCGATCCGCAGGAGGAACCGCCTCATGAGCGTGACGGTAGTCGAAGGCAAGAACATCGTGCGCGACTATCATGTCGGCGGCGGGCTTTTCCGCCCCTCCCGTACGGTTCATGCGGTTAAGGGTGTTTCGTTCAGCGTCGACAAGGGCAAGACGCTGGCCATCGTCGGCGAGAGCGGCTGCGGCAAGTCAACACTCGCCCGCATCATCACCCTGATCGACCCGGCGACCTCCGGCGAGCTTTTCATCGATGGCAAGAACGTCGACATCGCGAGGGATGGTCTGTCGAAGGAAATGCGCCGCAAGGTGCAGATCGTCTTCCAGAACCCCTATGGTTCGCTCAATCCACGCCAGAAGATCGGCGACGTGCTTGGCGAGCCGCTGCTCATCAACACCGACAGCACGGCCGACGAACGGCGCGATCTCGCCATGAAGATGCTGAAGAAGGTCGGTCTTGGCCCCGAGCACTATAATCGCTACCCGCATATGTTTTCGGGCGGCCAGCGCCAGCGGATCGCCATTGCCCGCGCGCTGATGCTCAACCCCAGCCTTCTGGTGCTGGACGAGCCCGTCTCGGCACTTGATCTTTCGGTGCAGGCGCAGGTGCTGAACCTGCTCGCCGACCTGCAGGATGAGTTTCAGCTGACCTATGTTTTCATCAGCCACGACCTGTCGGTGGTACGCTATATCGCCGACGACGTGATGGTGATGTATTTCGGCGAGGCGGTCGAATACGGCTCGCGCGACGAGGTCTTCGCCGACCCCAAGCACAGCTACACCAGGACGCTGTTCGCGGCGACGCCGCGTGCCGACGTCGCCAGCATCAAGGCAAGGTTGGCGAAAAAGAAGGCCGCCTGATCCGGCGAGGTTTGCCGGCCGGCTACGGCTTCTCGATCCCCGGAATGCTGGAGATCTGCTCGACGAGAAAGTCGACCAGCAGCCGCACCCGGGCAATGCCGGCGCGTTCCGGGACGATCAGCATGCTCAGCGGGACGGGGGGCGGAAAACAGCCCGGCAGGACCACTTCCAGCCGGCCGGCCGTCAGGAGATCGTCGACAAGCCAATGGTGGGCGGGTGCGATGCCGCGTCCGGCGACAAGGGCTTCGCGCGCGGCAAGCCCATGGTCGACTCGAAATCGACCGCCAAAGGGCACCGCAAAGGTCTCGCCGCCTGGCCCCTGCAAGGTGAGTGTGTCGCTTCCCGCGATGTTCGACATCCGGATGCCTTCATGGCCAGGCAGACCCTGCGGGACAGCCGGTCTGCCCCGCGCCGCCAGATAGGCCGGCGCCGCCACCAGCAGACGCCGGGATTGCCCGAGCGCCCGCAGTTTCATCGAGCTGTCGGTGAGCGGACCCAGGCGAAGCGCAATGTCGACGCCCTCCCGCACAAGGTCGATGCGCTCGTCGGTGAGGCTAAGATCGATGCCGATATCGGGATAGCGGTCCTGAAAGGCGAAGATCAACCGGCTGACGTGCAAGACCCCGAGCGCCGCCGTGCAGGATATCCGGATCGTGCCGGCCGACGCGCCGCGCGTGCCCCGCGCCTCATCGCCGGCCTGCTCAACGAGGCGCAGGATCTGGACGCTGTCGGCATAGTAACGGCTGCCTTCATCGGTCATCGTCACACGCCGGGTGGTCCTGCTGAGCAAGGGCACGCCGACGGCCTCCTCGAGTTCTCGCAAATGCCGTGTGACCGTCGACTGCCCAACTCCGAGCTCGCGCGCCACCGCCGAGAGGCTGCCGCGCTCGGCGACGCGAACGAAGGTGCGCATGCGCTCGAGAGTGACGTCCGATCTATCCATTATTCGGCATAATCTTATACATTTCCTACATATAGTGGATCCGCCCGCGGCTGGCTATCTTTGGTGTCTATCGTCCTTCTTCGGAGTAGACCCATGAAAGTCCTGCTTGTTTTTGCTCATCCTGAGCCGCGTTCGCTCAACGGCGCGCTGCGTGACGTCGCCATCAGGGAACTCCAGGCCCAGGGCCACGAGGTGCGGGTGTCCGACCTCTATGCCGATGGCTGGAAATCCGAGGTGGACCGTGCCGACTTTCCGTCGTGGCCGCCGGAAGCACGTTTCCTGCCGGCCGGCGCCTCCAAAAAAGCTTTTGCGAGCGGCACTCTGACCGATGACGTCAAAGCCGAGATCGACAAGCTGCTATGGGCCGACACCCTGATCCTCCAGTTCCCGCTGTGGTGGTACGCCATGCCGGCGATCCTCAAGGGCTGGGTCGATCGCGTGTACGCCTACGGCTTCGCCTATGGCGTTGGCGAGCACAGCGACAAGCGGTGGGGTGACCGCTTTGGTGAGGGAACGCTCGCCGGCAAGCGCGCAATGCTGATCGTGACCACCGGCGGCTGGGAGGAGCATTATTCTGCCCGCGGCGTCAACGGCCCGATCGACGACGTGCTGTTCCCGATCAATCACGGAATTCTCTATTATCCGGGCTACGACGTGCTTCCGCCGTTCGTGGTTTACAGGGTGGACCGTTTTGGGGAAGCCGATTTCGAGCCTGTCGCGGAGCGGCTGCGCGAGAGGATGCGGACGCTCGAGACAATCCGGCCCATTCCTTATCGGCAGCAGAATGGCGGCGATTACCTGATCCCAAGCATGCAGTTGCGCCCCGGCCTGGAGAGCCCGGGTGCAACCGCTTTCGCGCTCCACCAGAACGGCGCAAGCGCAGCCGGACAGCCCGATCAGGACAGCCGGGCGATGACGGTACGCAGCGCCTCGCCGAAACGCCGAACTTCCTCAATCGTATTGTAATGCACCAGCGAGGCGCGGACGGCGCCGCTGTCCATGCTTAAGTTGAGCCGCTTCATCAGGCGCGGCGCATACATATGGCCGTCGCGAATGCCGATCTGCATCTCGGCCATTTCCTCGACGATCCTCTGCGGCGACAGCGTGCCGATGTTGAAACAGAAAGTCGGCACGCGCTCGCTGAGGCGTGCTTCGTCGGCGACACCATAGATCGTCGCGCCGCAACCCTTGAGCACCGCCAGCATTTCGCGCGCCAGCACCTGCTCGTAATCGCGGATGGCATTCATGCCGGCGACGATGTTGTCGCGACGCGACCGGTTATTCTCGGACAAGAAATTGCGGCCGATCGACTCGAGATAGCGCACCGCGGCATCCATGCCGGAGACGTTCTCGTAAATGAAGGTACCGGCCTCGATCTTGTAAGGCGGCTCGTCGGGGATGAAATCCTCGCGGAAGGTCGGCAAGCGCTTCAGTGTTTCGAAGCGGCCCCACAGGAAGCCCATATGCGGCGAGAAATTCTTGTAGCCGGAGCAGACCAGATAATCGCAATCCCAGGCCTGCACATCGATCAACCCGTGCGGGCCGTAATGCACGCAGTCTAGGAACACTTCGGCGCCTGCCGCATGCGCAATCCTAGCCACGGAAGCAACGTCGACAATCGAGCCGATCGAATGCGCCGTCACCGTGCAGGCGACGAGCCGGGTGCGCTCTGAGACCAGCGGGCGCAAATCGTCGACATGCAGATTGCCGTCCTCGCGCATCCGCCACCATTTGAACTTGGCGCCGGCGGGCGCCAGCGCCAGCCACGTCGCGATATTAGCGTCGTGATCCATGTCGGTGATGACGATCTCGTCACGCTCCCCGTTTGGGCGCTCGGAAAGCATCTGGCCGATGCCGAGGCTGACCAGGCGGATGAACGAAGTGGCGTTCATGCCGAAGCAGATCTCCGCCGGGTTGGTAGCGTTGATCAGCAAGGCCACGCTTTCGCGCGCGCCGGCCACTGCTTGATCGACGGTGACGCTGCGGCCATAGCGGCCGCCGCGCTGCACATTATGCGCGACCAAATGGTTGGTGACCGCATCGAGCACGCTTTGCGGGATCTGCGCGCCGGCGGCATTGTCCATGAAGACGAAGTCTCCGGCTTGCTGCAAGGCGGGAAACATGGCGCGGATCGTCTCGACCGGGAAAGCTGCGGCATCGCCGGTTTTCGAAATCTGATGCTGGTTCAAGCTCGTCTCCTGCGAAGTGCCTAACGGAAGTTGATATTCGGGGAATTGGCGGACGGAAATCGTTGGCGACCTCAGCGGGTCTTTTCGGTCTGGAAGCGGCGTTCCAGGAGGCTGACGAGTCGGACCATCGGCCAGAGAAAGATCAGATAGACCAGCGCCGCGCCGATCAGCGGTGAGGGATTGGCATAGAGCGATTGCGCGTTGGTCGCTTCCTTCAGCAGTTCAGGCAATGCTACCGTGGAGGCGAGCGAGGTGTCCTTGAACATCGACACGCAATTGCTGGTCATTGGCGGAATGACGACGCGGATCGCCTGCGGCAGCACTACCTTGCGCAAGGTCAGCAAGAACGGCAGGCCGAGCGCCTGCGCCGCCTCGAACTGGCCGCGCGGAATGCTCTCTATGCCGGAGCGGAACACCTCGGCCGAATAGGCCGCCATGATGATGGCGAAGGCCATCACCGCGGAAGTCCACGATGACAGGCGAATGCCGAGGAACGGCAGCGCATAGTAGATCAGGATCAGCACCACCAGCACCGGCATCGCCCGGAAAATGTCGATGTAGCCGACAGCCAGCAGCCGAAGCGGCTTTGGCGCATAGAGCCGCACTAGGCTGATCGCGAGGCCGACGGGAATACCGATGCCGATGCTCATGATTCCAAGCAGCAGGGTGTTCAGGAAACCGCGCAGCAGCGCCGGCAGGCTGGAGACCATGACGTCGGCGTTGAAGAAGGTGTCCAGCAGCGACATCGCAGCATTCCCGAAACGTTTGGCGTCCCGCGACGCTCGAGCCCGAGCCCGAAATCCGAAATCGTGCCGGCACGAAAGCCGGCACGACATTTAAGCGCGAACTGCCGCTCAGGCCTTCGGCATAGGCATGTCCTTGACGGTCGAGGAATCGGCCGGTGCGTCGCTGCCGAACCACTTCTTGTGGATCGCGGCCAGCGTGCCGTCCTTCTTCATCGCGGTCAGCGCGTCGTTCAGCTTGCCGAGCAGCGGGTGGTCCTTGGTCATCATCAGACCGTACTGCTCGCCGGTCTTGATGCGCTCTTTTACGGCGAGATCCTTCATCCTGGTGAAAGAATATTCCAGGCCCGGAATATCGCTGACCGCCGCATCGACGCGGCCGGAGCTGAGGTCGAGCAGCAAATTCTGCTGCGTGTCGTAGCCTTTGACGTCACTGAACCCGTCCGCTTCCTGGTGGGCCTTGACCCAGGCTTCGCCGGTCGAGCCGGACAGCACGCCGACGATCTTGCCCTTGAGGTCGGCCTCGGCTTTGATTGGGCTGTCGGCCTTCGCGGCGATGCCCATGTCGGAATCATAGTAGGGCTGCGTGAACGACTGCGACTTCAGCCGCTCCGGCGTGATGGTGATCGACGAGATGGCGACGTCGATGCGCTTCGAGGTGGTGGCGGCGAACAGCGCCTGGAAACCGAGGTCGGCGATATCAGTGGTCATGCCGATACGCTTTGCCGCCTCATTGATGATGTCGACTTCGAAACCCTCGAACGTGCCGCTCTCGTTCTTGTATTCAAAAGGCGGATTGGTCGGATAGGCGCCGACATTCAGCGTGCCTTCGGCATAGGCCGGGCCGCCGGCGATGCCGATGGCGGCAGCAAGAAGCAGCAGGTTGCGACGGGTGAAGTTCATTTTCGTTCCCTCTGGTTGTGATCGGACGGGTTGGCCCCGCACGGCTTTGATACGCCAAGTGACCGGACTGCCGGAAAGCCCTCCCGGCACGGCAGTCGTAAGATCGGATGCTATCCAAAGTACCGCGCTTTTCAAGGCGAAAGTTTTAAGCTTAAAAAATTTGCCGCGTGTTGCCGTCACTCCGGAATAACCGCCGTGGCCTGGATCTCAACCTTGGCGCGGTCCTCGACAAGCGCCATCACCTGGATAGCGGCCATCGCCGGAAAATGCCGGCCGATCACCTCGCGATAGGCCTCGCCGATCCCCTTGAGATTGGCCAGATATTCCGCCTTGTCGGTAAAGTACCAGGTCATCGAGGTGATATGCTCAGGCGTGGCGCCGGCCTCGGCGAGCACGGCGACAATATTGGCCAGCGTCTGCCGCACCTGGCCGACAAGATCATCCGTCTCGAAGCGGCCCTGTCCGTTCCAGCCGACCTGCCCGCCGACGAAGACAAGCTGTCCACGCGCGGCGACGCCATTGGCGTAGCCGACGGGTTTCGCCCAGCCTTCCGGCTGCAGGATGGTGTGCATGTCAAAACCTCCCAATGCTCAAATCCGGTCGCTTAAAACTCAAAGACAATCAATTCTTCCACACAACTCCGTCTCAGGCCGCCCCCATCACCTGCCGTGCAATCACCACCTTCTGCACGTCGGACGCTCCCTCGTAGATGCGCAGTGCCCGGATCTCGCGATACAGTCTTTCGACGATATGGCCCTTGCGGACGCCGTCGCCGCCATGCAGCTGTACAGCCTTGTCGATCACCTCCTGCGCTTTGTCGGTAGCGAACAGCTTGGCCATGGCGGCTTCGCGGGTAACCCGGGCCGCGCCCATGTCCTTGGTCCAGGCGGCGCGGTAGACCAGCAAGGCGGCGGCATCGACATCCAGCGCCATGTCGGCGATATGGCCCTGCACCATCTGCAGCTCGGCCATCGGTGCACCGAACAGCTTGCGCTCGGCCACTCTTGTGATGCTTTCGTCCAGCGCGCGCCGGGCAAGGCCGAGCGCCGCTGCGCCGACGGTCGAACGGAACACGTCGAGCACGGACATGGCGATGCGAAAACCGTCACCGGGTTTGCCGATCAGCGCCGAGGCTGGAATGCGTGCATTGTCGAAGGACAGCCGGGCGAGCGGGTGCGGCGCGATCACCTCCAGCCGCTCGGCAACGATCAGCCCCTCGGTGTCGGAAGGCACGACAAAGGCGGAAAGCCCCTTGGCGCCGGGCGCTTCGCCGGTGCGGGCAAAGACAGCATAAAAGTCAGCGATACCGCCGTTGGAGATCCAGCTCTTTTCGCCGGATAGGAGATAGCTGTCGCCGTCACGCATGGACGTCATTTCCATATTGGCGACGTCCGAGCCCGAGCGCGGCTCCGACAGCGCGAAAGCCGAAATCGCCTTGCCGGCCCGTGTCTTCGCCAGCCAGCTCTGCTGGTCGGGCGAGCCGAACAGGCTGAGCGCGCCAGTGCCGAGCCCTTGCATGGCGAAGGCGAAATCGGCCAGCCCATCATGCCGGGCCAGCGTCTCGCGCGTGAGGCAGAGCGTGCGCACGTCGAGCGGCGAGGGGTTTTCGGTGTCGAGCGCCGTCGGCTTCAGCCAGCCGTCCCGGCCGAGCTTGGCCACCAGCTCGCGGCAAGCGGCGTCGACATCGTCATGGGCGACCGGCAGGGTCTTGGAGCACCATGCGTCCAGCCGCTCGGCCAGTTCACGATGGCGGTCCTCGAAGAACGGCCAGTTGAGGAAAGAGCGGTCAGGCATTTCTGCCTCCGCTATGCTTCGGGCCTCGCGCTCTACGGCGCCCCCCTCTGGCCTGCCGGCCGTCTCCCCCTCTAGGGGGGAGATTGGCAGCTCCGGCGTCCGCCCGCATCTTGCGGCGGTTGCGATTGGCTAAGGTGGGAACCAAAGTCGATCTCCCCCCTTGAGGGGGAGATGTCCGGCAGGACAGAGGGGGGCGCTGTCCCGCGAACCTGTCGGTCTTTATCGAAGAAAACATCCTCAATTCCCCTCGAACACCGGCTTTTCCTTGGCGACGAAAGCCTCGTACGCCCGTTCGAAATCGCGTGTCTGCATGCAGATCGCCTGCGCCTGCGCTTCCGATTCGATAGCCTGGTCAAGCCCCATCGACCATTCCTGATTCAGCTGCGTCTTGGTCATGCCGTGGGCGAAGGTCGGGCCGGAAACGACGCGCGCGGCCATGTCGAGCGCGTCGGCCTCAAGCGTTGCGGTATCGACCAGCCGGTTGTAGAAGCCCCAGCGCTCGCCTTCCTCGGCACTCATCGTGCGGCCGGTATAGAGCAGCTCGGCGGCGCGGCCCTGGCCAATGATGCGCGGCAGGATCGCGCAGGCCCCCATGTCGCAGCCGGCAAGGCCGACGCGGGTGAACAGGAATGCTGTCTTGGCCTGGGGCGTGGCGATGCGAATATCGGAGGCCATGGCGATAATCGCGCCGGCGCCGACCGCCACGCCATCGACCGCCGCAATAATCGGCTTGCCGCAATTCAGCATCGCCTTGACGAAATCGCCGGTCATGCGGGTGAAGGCGAGCAGCGCCTTCATGTCCATCTTGACCAGTGGGCCGATGATTTCGTGGACATCGCCGCCCGAGCAGAAATTGCCGCCATTGGGCAGGAACACCACAGCATCGACATCATCGGCGTAGACAAGGTCGCGAAATATGTCGCGCAATTCGGCATAGCCGTCGAAGGTCAGCGGGTTCTTGCGCTCCGGTCGATCGAGCCGGATCTTTGCGATCTTGCCTTCGACCTGCCAGAGGAAATGCTTCGGCTTGCGGCCGGCCAGCTTCGTCATTCCCGTCCCTCCCAATTGCTGCGGAAGGAGGTCAGCATGCCGGTCAGCCGGCGCGCCTCGTCCTCGCTCACATTGCCCAGCAACTCGCCGACCCATTTTTCATGCGCGGCGGCGATCACGGCGAAAGTCTTCGATCCCTCTTCCGTCAGCCGCACCATCGAAGTGCGGCGGTCGCCATTGCGTCGGGCCCGCATCACCAGCCCTTCCGAGACCAGCCGGTCGATGATGCCGGTGACATTGCCGTTGGACACCAGCAGGAAGCGCGAAAGATCGCTCATCAGCATGCCCTCCGGCGCGCGGTAGAGCGCGGCCATCACGTCGAAGCGTGGCAGCGTTGTGTTGAACTCTTGCCGCAGTCGTTCGCGCAGTTCGGCCTCGATGGTGCGCGAGGCGCGCAGCAGGCGAATCCACAGCCGCAGGCGGTCCTTGCCGGGTCCGGACGGGGCGGGTAGGGGACCGGCTACCATGTCTCACCTCCGGAGATCGAAATCGTCTGCCCGGTAATCGACCGGGCGGCGTCGCCACACAGATAAAGTACCGCGGCCGCAATTTCCTCCGGCTGGATGAAGCGGTCTTGCGGGTTGGTCGCGGCTA
This sequence comes from Mesorhizobium sp. M0410, assembly GCF_040321435.1. NCBI lineage: Bacteria > Pseudomonadati > Pseudomonadota > Alphaproteobacteria > Hyphomicrobiales > Phyllobacteriaceae > Mesorhizobium > Mesorhizobium sp. M0410. The sequence continues at coordinate 4,102 of NZ_JAMYRN010000012.1, read as the reverse complement.
GGCTTGTCCGTGCCTGCTCGGACGAGCGGCCGGTCGTTTGGACGATGCGCTGGACGGTGCTCTCCAGCATCTCGGTTTCGACAAACCCTGGGCACACGGCATTCACTGTTATGCCGGACTTGGCGGTCTCGACGGCGAGTGCCCGCATCAGGCCGACGACGCCATGCTTGGCGGCAACGTAAGCTGCGACATAGGGATAGCCTTTCAGTCCGGCGGTGGAAGCGACGAAGATGATACGGCCAGTCTTGCGCACTGCCATGCCGGCCAGCGCCGGCTTCACCGTCAGGAACGCACCGGTCAAGTTGACGTCGAGCGTGCGCTGCCAGTCTGCCAGCGAGGTCCGCTGCGCCGGAGCACTGCCGGACATTCCGGCATTGGCAACGACGATGTCGAACGCTCCGTGTGCCGCTTCCGCGGCCTCGTAGAGTGCCGTCATCGATGCCTCGTCGGTGACGTCGGCGGCAACTGCGAAGATGCGCTTGTTCTCGGCGGCAACCTCGGCAAGCGGCTCCACGCGCCGGCCGCAGATGGTCACGTTAATGCCCGCGCCGGCCAGCGCCAGCGCGATCGCGCGGCCGACGCCGGAGCCGCCGCCGGTGACCAGCGCATGACGTCCCGAAATCATCGCCACGGCACTCATACTTTCAACCCCGCTGCCGCTTCGCGCTCGGCCAGCCGGTAGAGCTGGTCGCGGCCGGGCAGATAGGGATCCGGCCATTTGACGCCGCGGTCGCCAAGCGTGACGGCCGCGTGCAGTGTCCAGTACGGATCGGCAAGATGCGGCCTAGCCAGTGCGACGAGATCGGCGCGGCCCGCCATCAGGATCGAGTTGACGTGGTCCGGCTCATAGATATTGCCGACCGCCATCGTCGCCATGCCGACCTCGTTGCGGATGCGATCGGAAAACGGCGTCTGGAACATGCGGCCATAGACCGGTCTTGCCACGGCCGAAGTCTGGCCGGCCGATACGTCGCAGATGTCTACGCCGGCCTCATGCAGCAGCCGCGCGATCTCTACGGCGTCGGCCGGCGTCACGCCTTCGATACCCAGCCAGTCATTGGCGGATATGCGCATCGAGATCGGCTTCTCGGCCGGCCATGCGGCGCGCACCGCATGAAAGATTTCCAAGGGATAGCGCATGCGGTTTTCCAGCGAGCCGCCATAGGAGTCGGTGCGCCGGTTGGTCAAGGGCGTGATGAAGGAGGACAGGAGATAGCCGTGCGCGGCGTGGATTTCGAGCATGTCGAAGCCGCACCGCGCCGCCATCTCGGCCGAAGCGACAAACTGGTCGCGCACCATATCCATGTCGGCGCGGTCCATCGCCTTCGGCACCTGGTTTTCCGGCGACCACGGCACGGAAGAGGCTGCCATGACCGGCCAATTGCCTGAGGGCAGCGGCACGTCGGTTCCCTGCCAGCCGAGCCTGGTCGACCCTTTGGCACCGGAATGGCCGATCTGGGCGCAGATCTTGGCCTCGGTTTCGGCATGGACGAACTCGACCAGCCGCTTCCAGGCGACCTCATGCTCGGGCGCATAGAAACCGGGGCAGCCAGGCGTGATGCGGCCCTCCGCGCTGACGCAGGTCATCTCGATGTAGAGGAGACCGGCGCCGCCCTTGGCCCGTTCGGCGTAATGGGCGAAATGCCAGTCAGTCGGACAGCCGTCGACCGCTTTGTACTGCGCCATCGGCGAGACGACGACGCGGTTCTGCAGCGCCATGCCGCGCAGCCGGAACGGCGCGAACATCGGCGCGCGACGCAGATTGTTGCCGCCGGCGCCGGCCTGACGCTGGAACCATTCCTCGGCGCCGGCCAGCCATTCGGCATCGCGCAGCCGCAAATTCTCGTGACTGATGCGCTGCGAACGCGTCAAAAGCGAATAGTTGAACTGCACCGGATCGAGGCCGAGATAGCGCTCGACCTCTTCGAACCATTCGAGCGAATTGCGCGCCGCCGACTGCAGCTTCAGCACTTCGGTGCGGCGGGCGTCCTCATATTTGCGGAAGGCTGCTTCGAGGTCCGGTTCGGACTCGACATAGTCGGCCAGCGCCACCGCGCTTTCCAGCGCCAGCTTGGTGCCGGAACCGATCGAGAAATGCGCGCTCGCCGCCGCGTCGCCCATCAGCGCCAGGTTCTTGTAGGACCAGCGTTCGCACAAGACGCGCGGGAAATTGATCCACGCCGAGCCGCGGATATGATTGGCGTTGGTCATCAGCGCGTGGCCGCCGAGATGACGGGCAAAGATGCGCTCGCAGACGGCGATTGATTCCTGCTGCGACATCGCGCCGAAGCCGAAGCGCTGCCAGGTCTGCTCGCTGCATTCTACGATGAAGGTCGCGGTATCGCTGTCGAACTGGTAGGCATGCGCCCACACCCAACCATGCTCGGTTTTCTCGAAGATGAACGTGAAGGCGTCGTCGAATTTCTGGTGGGTGCCGAGCCAAACGAACTTGCATTTACGGATGTCGATATCGGGCTTGAACACGTCGACGAAGGTGCCCCGCGCTTTCGAGTTCAGCCCGTCGGCGGCGACAACCAGGTCGTGCGTCTCCATAAACGGCTTTGGATCGGCGATGTCGGTTTCGAAGACCAGCTTGACGCCGAGCTCGCGCGCCCGCCGTTGCAGCAGGGTGAGCAGCCGCTTGCGGCCGATGCCGCAAAAGCCATGACCGGTCGAGACCGTTCGCACGCGGTCATGGATGACGGCGATGTCGTCCCAATAGGCGAAATGCTTGCGGATCCAGACGGCGCTGACCGGGTCGTTTTTGGTCAGGTTCTCCAGCGTTTCGGCCGACAGCACGACGCCCCAGCCGAACGTATCATCGGCACGGTTACGCTCGAATACCGTGACCTCATGCGCGGCATCCCTGAGCTTCAGCGAGATTGCAAAGTAGAGCCCGGCTGGTCCGCCGCCGAGAACCGCAACTTTCATCGTGCGATCTCCTCTTCGCTTCTGTCTGTCGAGTTTACGCCTGAAGCGGATTAATTCAAGCTTGAAGTTTCAGGATTGAAACAATCCGCCTCAGAAACCAAGCTTGCCGGCAGTCGGCTTGCGCTGGCCAGGGAAGCTCCGGGCTATTTCTCCGGGTTCTTCGGGCTCCACAGCACCGTCTCCGCATCTTTTTCATAGGCCATGCCATTGGGATAGCTGATCGCTTCCAACTGCAAGCCCCAGGGCGCCTGGAAGTAGAGGATAGTCTGGCCGGCGGCCGGGCCTTCGGTAACCGGCAGCGGCCCCATCCGCGTCTTGACGCCCTTGCCGTCAAGATAGGCTTTTGCGGCGGCGATGTCGTCGACATAGAAGGCGATGTGGAAGCCGCCTATGTCGCTGTTGCGAGGCGTCAGGTCCTTCTGGTCCGGCGCGGTGTATTTGAACAGCTCGATGTTCGACCCGTGTCCGCAGCGGACCAGGGTGATCTCCTCGATCACTGCCTTGGGATCGACGTCCAGCAGATCCTGCATGAACGTGCCCTTGTCGTCGGCGAACGGGCCGAACGACATCGCCTTCTTGCAGCCGACCACCTCGGTAAAAAACTCGACGGCCTGCTGCATGTCGGGGACGGTGACGCCGGTGTGGTCGTGGCCACGCATGCCGGGTATCGAATCAGCCGAGGCTGCTCCCATCGAGCCGGCCAGAGCGGCCGCAAGCATCGTGTTTCTGATTGCGTATTTCATTCCAGTTCTCCTCCGTTTCGCGAGCTGACTTGTCGGCGCACGTCCGAGGCCCGCTCTTCGGTGTGCGAGTAGGAATGTGTTCATGCCGGCGCCTTTGCGGCGGGAAGCAGCCAGGCGTCATCGATCTCGGGCAGCGGAATGGCGGCGAGGAGGTCGCGCGTGTAAGCCTGCTGCGGCTTCTCGAACAAAGTATCCGTCGCACTGGCTTCGACGATCGCGCCTTCGCGCATGACGATCACTTGCCGGCAGAGCCGCCGGATCACCGACAGGTCATGGCTGATGAAGGCAACGGTCAGGCCCATCTCGGCGGCGAGTTTTTCCAACAGCGTCAGGATCTGTGCCTGGGTCGACACGTCGAGGCCTGAGACGATTTCGTCGGCTAGCACGAATTTCGGCGACAGCGCCAGCGCGCGGGCAATGCCGCCGCG